>JAITMN010000086.1 GCA_031277355.1 Nevskiaceae bacterium
CCCGGATCGATGCCACCCACCACCGGCGCATGCGGCGGCGAGTTGCCCGCAATATCCACCGACCAGGCGCGAAACGCATACGAACGGCCATAGCGCAGACGCGGCAGCGTGCCGGGCGCAACGCGCGGCTTGATCGTCACTGGTGTGACGCCGCTGGGATCGCTATCGGCATCTTCAACGATCTCACGGCCATCCTCATGTCTGATGCGCGGGCCCGGACGCGGCGCCGACAGACTCCAGCCCGACCAGCCAAACACCGCTTCATGCAGCTTGAGATTGGGATTGTCCACGCCAGGCGCTTCGGTCACGGCGCTGCCGCCGATCTGCCCCGTGGTGCGCAAGCCTTCAAACACCAGACCCGCGCCCTTGACCTGCACATCGATCAGCCGCTCGTGCAGACCGAACCACTTGGCGGCGGTGTCATCCCACACTTCGATGCGATAACCGCGCGTAATGTCTTCGGCGCTGAGCGTCACCGGCTTGCGCGCATTGCGAGCAGCCACATGATCGCGTGCGCGTTGCACCTGCGTTTGCACGGCTTGCAGCTTGTCGTTGCGGGCGATGGTGAAACCTTCGGCCCGCAGCGATGGCGGCGCGACGTTGGCCGGTTCGCCATAACTTTCCAGCCGCACCAGACGCGGCACCGACCACAGAAAGCGATCCAGCTTCAACCCGCTGCCATCGGCATCCACGACCATCGTCGCGTAGCGCTGCGTATCGCCGAGTCGCAGCCGCCCGGCAAGCAGATCATCACCAGCGGGCTTGGCGAGCAGGTTGTCGCCGGAGCGAATCACCGGCGTGATCATCGATTGGTTGGGATCAAGCGCCTGTGGCAACAGCACGCGCCCCGGTGCAACCCTCGACGCGCGAACGATGCGCGCCTGCAACGACTGGGCTTTGCCGAGCGCGGCAAGGTCCGTCACGTTCAAGTCGATGACCAGACCCAGCTTTCGCAGCAGTTCCGGAACATCCGACAGATGCGCCACGCGCTCGTGAAAATCCGGATCGGGCACTTCGGGCTGCCAGCCGCGCTCATTGCCAGGCTCCTCCTGATACTTGGCCATCAGGTCCGGACGTTCATAGAAGCGACGCGCCTGATGCAGTTGCGCGAGCAGCGTTTGGAACGTGGGAGATTGTCCCTGTTTCACCGCGCCGTTGCCGTTGGTGTAGCGCTGGATGAAGGTATCGAGTTGGCGGGCAAACTCGCTTTCATCGTAAAGCCTGCTGTTCCTGCCCTTGCCGTCGAGATAGTCGCCGATGAACCTCAACCCCTCTTCACTGCCCGCCAGTTTGTCCGCCAGATCACCCATCACCTCTTGCAACATCGCCCGCCCGATCTGCGAACCAAAGGGCTTGGCCGGGTCCACCGGCGACTCGGCCAGCGATATCAGATTGATCGCACGCGCCGCATCATGCACATCCTTCACGGCAAACGTATCCCAGCGACGTTGATCAAAAGTATCGGTTACCGGCACACGCACCGGCGTGGATGAGGGGAACACCTTGGCCCACAGTGCGTCATCCATCTGATCGAGCAACGCGGCAGCGCCAATCGTTTTTCCCGCCTCGTTCAGCAATTCGATTCTTGCCGAGCGCAGATACTTCGGCCAATCCTTGAATATCGGAAAGACCGCATCCGTCGTGCCCGCGAGCACAGCGCCCAGCGTCGTGGACTTGCCGCCATCGGGTTCCAGCGTCGGCCCGATATGCAAAGAGACATGAAAGCCGCGCGACGGACTCACCGACACGGGCAACACAGTCAGCGTGAATGTTTCCTGCGACATGGTTCAGGCTCCAGCAAAGGCGGCACAGTATTCATCCCACACCGGCGACTCACCGGCGGGGTTCACAACCAACATCTCGGCCACGGTAGGATCACCATTGGAACCGGCGAAGCGGCGCTCGCAACTGACCTTCACCGACTTGGATACGAACAGCACTTCGATCGACAGCGTGATCTGCGCCTGACCGACCATCTTGCCGCTGCCGAACTCATAGCTCAGCGCCATGTACAGTTCCATGCCCACCGAGACGATGGCCAGCACACACACTTCTCCGCGCAGACGGAAATATCCGGTGAGACTTCCCGCTTCGGCTTCGATGCGCAGATACACGCCGCCCATCGCCGAAACCGATCCCGAAGCAACACCCAGATTGATCGAAATCGTTGCGCCAAATTCCAGCGCCGCTTCGAGCAATTCCAGCCTTCGCGGACTGGCGCGCAAGCCAAAGAATCCACCGCCGCCGAGAAAGGCCACTTGAAGCGTGAACGGCCGTTCGCGCGTGCAGAAGTGAAAGCCGATATCGAGCGGGCTCTCGCCGAGAAAGGGAATGCGCGCATCAGCGCCCAGCGACAGGTTCGTCAGCGCGAACATGCCCACCGCAAGATTGGGCAACGCGACGGTGAAGCCTGCGGTCACGCCTTCGGCGCTGACATCCACAAACGGTGGATCGCTGAAACCGTCGAGCGGAATCAGCGAACGCAGACCGTCGATGAACTTCA
>JAITMN010000102.1 GCA_031277355.1 Nevskiaceae bacterium
CGCCCCGCCGCATCCAGCCACAACGCGCCGCGCGGCAATGCGCCCAGCACCGTGCTGCGCGACAACGCACCCTCTGCGGCGCTGTCGAGCAGCACCGGATAACGCTCGGGAAACGCACCCGCCAGGCGCAGCAGCGCGCCGGCGCTCAGCGCCATCGGTTCAACGTGCAAAAGATCGGGGGCGCGCATCGCGCCAGTGGCTAGCCCGTGAAGCGGCGCAACGCCAGCGTGCCGTTCGTGCCGCCGAATCCAAAGGAATTCGACAGCACCGCATCCACCCGCGCCTGACGCGCCGTGCCCGGCACATAGTCGAGGTCGCAGCCCTCGTCGGGGTGATGCAGGTTGATCGTGGGCGGCAACACCTGATCGCGAATCGCCAGCGCCGAGAAGATCGCCTCCACCACGCCAGCCGCGCCCAGCAGATGCCCGGTGACGGACTTCGTGGAGCTCACCGCCACATGCCGCGCCTGCTCGCCCAGCGCGCCCTTGATCGCATTGGTTTCGGCCAGATCGCCCAGATGCGTGGAGGTGGCGTGCGCGTTGATGTATTGCACGTCGCCCGGATTCAGCCCCGCATCGCGCAGCGCCGCCTGCATCGCACGTCGCGCGCCATTGCCATCTTCCGGCGGCGCGGTGATGTGATGCGCATCGCCGCTCATGCCAAAGCCCACGATCTCGGCATAGATGCGCGCGCCGCGAGCCTTGGCGTGTTCCAGTTCTTCCAGCAGCATCGCGCCGCCGCCATCGGAGAGCACGAAGCCATCGCGGTCCTTGTCCCACGGACGGCTCGCCTCAGCCGGCGAATCATTGCGCGTGGACAGCGCCTTGGCCTGACCAAAGCCCCCCAATCCCATTACCGTGGTCGCCATTTCCGACCCGCCGGCCAGCACCACATCGGCATCGCCGTATTGAATCGTGCGCAGGCCGATGCCCAGCGCATGTGTGGAGGTGGTGCAGGCTGTGACAACGCCCAGATTCGGCCCGCGCAGGCCAAAGCGGATCGACAGATGCCCCGAGATCATGTTGATGATCGTCGAAGGCACGAAAAACGGGGAAATCTTGCGCGGGTTATGCGCGGCAAGATAAGCGTTGTGCTCTTCCTGAATCGTGTACAGGCCACCGATGCCCGAACCCGTGACCACACCGGCCCGGTCCAGATCGATCTTCGCAAGGTCGATGCCCGAGTCGGCCATCGCTTCCACGCCGGCGGCGATGCCGTAGTGCATGAACTCGTCCATGCGCCGGGCTTCCTTGGGCGGCAGATATTTTTCCAGACTGAAATCTTTTACCGCACCACCGAAGCGGCAGGGAAAAACGCTGGTGTCGAAGCGAGTGATCGGCGTGATGCCGCTGACACCATTGACCACATTGCTCCACGCGGCGTCGAGCGTACTGCCCACCGGGGAGATGATGCCCATACCCGTGACGACTACCCGGCGTTTGCCCACGCGTGACTCCGGTGGCTGAAAGAACTCAAACTGGAAAGAGCACGGCGGGAAGCCAACCGTGCTCGCGACGTAACGAAAGCGATCAGGCCTTGGCGCGACGATCGTTGATGTAGTTGATCGCCTGCTGGACAGTGGTGATCTTCTCGGCTTCTTCGTCCGGAATTTCGATTTCGAATTCCTCTTCGAGGGCCATCACCAGCTCAACCGTGTCCAGCGAGTCAGCGCCCAGGTCGTCCACGAAAGACGCTTCGTTCGTCACCTGCTCAGCTTTGACGCCCAGCTGCTCGGCAACGATGGCTTTGACTTGCTGTTCGACGCTGCTCATCTGTTTTTCTACCTCTGAAATTTTTAGTTAAGCCCTTCAACTCCCTGACGGGAGCAAGGGCGCGTATTGTAGGTGAAGCCTCGCGCCGTGACCAGCGGATTTACTTCATCGCTCCAGTTATAACCTGCTGTTTTTCAAGCTTTATTATTAGTTGACGGACGATACTGAACCTGACCTGACCTTCCGGACGGGCTTTTCAGGGCATCAGCATGCCACCATTGACCGCCAGTGTCTGCCCCGTGACATAAGCCGCGCCGGGCGAGGCCAGGAACGCCACGCACTCGGCCACCTCCTCCGCGCGCCCGAGACGGCCGGCGGGAATCTGCTTCAACAAGCCGTCTTTGAGTTCCTCTGACAGCGAGCGCGTCATGTCGGTGTCGATGAACCCCGGCGCCACCGCGTTCACGGTGATGTTGCGCGAAGCCAGTTCACGCGCCATCGATTTGGTGAGCCCAATCACGCCGGCCTTTGCCGCGGAGTAGTTCACCTGACCGGCATTGCCCATTTGCCCCACCACCGAAGTGATGTTGATGATGCGTCCGCGACGCTCCTTCATCATCCGCTTCACGCACAGCTTGCTGAGGCGAAAGTTGGCCGACAGATTCGTGTCGATCACCGCGTTCCAGTCGTCGTCTTTCATGCGCAGCAGCAGCGTGTCGCGGGTGATCGCGGCGTTGTTGACCAGAATCGTGGGCATGTCGCCGGCGGCTTCGAGCGAGGCCATCAGCGCGGCGATGGACTCGGCGCTGCTCACGTCGAGCACTTCGCCGCGCCCGCCCTGCGCGGCTAGCGCCGCCGTGATGCGCGCCGCGCCTTCGGCGGTGGTGGCGGTGCCGATCACCTTCGCGCCTGATGCCGCCAGACGCTGCGCGATGGCCGCGCCGATGCCGCGCGATGCGCCGGTGACCAGCGCAGTTTCCGAACTCAATGATGTCATGCCGTTCACGCGGCTTCTCCCCAATTTTTGTGTTCTTGAATTACAGCGCCGCGCGCAGGCTTTGCGGGTCTTGCAGCGCAAGGCAAGAGATGTCGGGCCGCTTCTCGATGCGGCGGTTCAATCCGGTGAGCACCTTGCCGGGACCACATTCGATGAACTGGGTGGCCCCCGCCTCCACCAATGCGCGGATCAGCCCCGACCAGCGCACCGGGCTTGCCAACTGCTTCTTCAGCAGCGCGCGCACGTCTTCGGCGCTCGCATGATGCGCGCAGTCCACCGGACTCCAGAACGCGATCTTCGGATCGAGGATGCAGGCTCCGTCCAGCAGTTCGGCAAAGCGCGTGGCCGCCGGCTGCATCAGCGAACTGTGCGCCGGCACACTCATCGACAACCGCAGCGCGCGCTTGGCGCCACGGCTCTTGCAGGCCGCGAGCGCGCGATCCACCGCATCGCCGTGACCGGCGATCACCACCTGCCCCGGCGAGTTGAAGTTCACCGCCTCCACCACTTCGCCCTGCGCCGCCTCGCGGCACACTTCGGCGACGATCTGATCGTCGAGGCCCAGCACGGCGGCAATCGCGCCAACACCGGCCGGCACCGCATCCTGCATCACCTGCGAGCGGGACTTCACCAGCCTTGCCGCTTCGGTCAATTCCAGCGCCCCGGAGGCTACCAGCGCGGAGAATTCACCCAGGCTGTGACCGCTCACCGCATCCGGCGCAGCCCCGCCCGCATTGCGCCAGCAGCGCCAGGTGGCAACGCCCGCCGCCAGCATCACCGGCTGCGTGCGGATCGTTTCGTTGAGCCGCTCGGCAGGCCCGTTGCACACCAGCGCCCACAAATCCTCGCCCAGCGACTCGGAAACTTCGGCGAAAGTGTCGATCACCGCGCGATCTTCGGCGGCCAATTCGGCCATCATTCCCACCGACTGTGAATTCTGACCCGGAAAGACAAATACCCTTTGCATGAACTCCGTCCTGCGATGCTGGAAGTTTCAGTATAGCTTGCGGGCGGCGAGCGCGATGCCGGCCAGCGCGCCGCCGAGCGCGCCGTACAGATGCGCGGCGGTGATCACCGGGCCATCTTCCAGCGGCAGCGGTCCTTGCCAGTGCTCCCAGGCCAGCTTCACGATCAGCAGCGCGCAGGCCACCGCGCCGACGCGCGGCTGCTCGCGCAGCATCGCGATGCAGCCGGCGGCAAATACGCCGTGCAGCACGCCGGATGCGCCCACATACCACTGCAACGAAGGCTGAAGCCACCAGAACCCGGCCGCGATGGCGAGCATCGACGCCAGCACGATCAAAAGCCACGCCGAAGGCCGCCACGAACGCGCGAACAGCGCCCACAGCAAGGCCAGCGCCACCGCATTGAGCAGGCCGTGGCGAAGGTCCAGATGCACGAAATGCGCGGTGACCAGACGCCAGAGCTGCCCCGCCGCGACGGCGGCGCGGTCGTAGCGCAGCGCCAGACGCCAGGTGTCGCCGCCCAGCAACGGCAACAGCAGCGCGGCGAGGCAGGCCAGAGGCCATCGCAGCGAGGTCACAGGATCGTAATCCCCGTTTTGATATGATGCCCGGACATGAAATGCCCTCTTTGCTATCAAGGGATGTGCAGTATGACGTTCGCAATGGTTCGGCGGCAGCGGGGTTTCACGCTGATCGAGATCATGGTCGTCGTGATCATCATCGGGCTGCTGGCGGCCATCATCGGCCCGCAGGTGCTGGGCCGCGTGGATGACGCGAAGATCACCAAGGCGCACAGCGACATCCGGGCCATCGAGTCCGGGCTCACGCTGTACAAGCTCGACAACTACCGCTTCCCCAGCACGGCGCAGGGTCTGCGCGCGCTGGTGGAAAAACCGGCCGATCCCAATGTCCGCAACTGGAAAGACGGCGGCTATCTCAAGCGCCTGCAACAAGACCCCTGGGGCAATGATTACCAGTACGCCAGCCCCGGCGAGCATGGGGAATTCGACATCTACTCGCTGGGAGCCGATGGTCAGCCCGGTGGCGAGGGCGTCGATGCAGACATCGGCAACTGGTCGTTGGAGCAGTAGCCCCCCTGCCCCACGGGCCTCGATCAGCGGCTTCACGCTGATCGAAATTCTCGTCGTCGTCGTGATCATCGGCGTGCTGACGGTCGGCGTGGTGTTGTCGCTGAGCACGGTCGGCGGCGACCGGGAACTGGATCGCGAGCGTGATCGCATCGTCGCGGCCACCGACTATCTGCACGAACAGGCCACACTGCAAAACCGCGACTTCGGCATGCGCGTGTTCGATGGCGGCTATCAATTCTTTGCCTGGGAACCGCTGATCTATCAGTGGGAGCTGGTGCAGGATGATCCGCTGCTGCGCGAACGCACGCTGCCCGAAGGGCTGCAAATGCGGCTGATCGTCGAGGGGCGTCCGGTGGTGCTGCCGGTGCAGGAAGCCAAGAACCCCGCGCCGCAAATCCTGCTGTATTCCAGCGGCGAGCTGAATCCCTTTGAACTGTGGCTGAGCCGTCCGGAAATCGGCCCCAGCGGCGCGATGCGCGACGGGCCGGCCGACGTGTTCGCGCCGAATGAACGCAACGATGCGATTGCGGTGGAATCGGTGGCGGCGGGGGCAACGCGATGAATCCCCGCACATGCGCTGATCGCAACGCTGGTTTCACGCTGATAGAAGTATTGGTCGCGTTGGTGGTCGTGGCCCTTGGCGTCGGAGCGTTGATGGCCGCGCTGACTTCGGCAGCCGACAACATTTCCTACATGCGCAACAAATCCTTCGCCGAATGGATTGCGCTGAATCAGATCAGCGAACTGCGCCTCGCGGTGGGGACGCCTGCGGTGGGCGAAGCCAATGGCGATGTGGAATACGCGGGGCAACGCTGGCGCTGGCATCGGGAGGTGACCGATCAGGGCGTGGCCGACATGATGCGGATGGAGATTACCGTGAGCCTGCTCAACGGCGGACGGCCTTCTCCCACGCTTGCCACCGCCTGGGGTTTCATCGGCAAGGCAGTGGGGCAACCCAGCGGCATCGATCCGGACTGGTCGCTGCAATCCATCGCCGGCGGCAGCGGCGGCAATGACGGCACTGACGGCAATGACAATGACGGCGATAGTGACGATGAGGACAACGCCCCGCCGAGTCCATCGCGCGCGCCGGATCGCTATCCCGGCCCTGTTCGCGAGCCTTCACCATGAAACCCTCGCGCGGCTTCACATTGATCGAAGTGATCGTTGCAATGCTGATCACCGCGATCATCTTTGCGCTGGGTTATGGCGCGTTGAATCAGGCGCTGGGCAATCGTGAAACCATCGACGCCAACGCCGCGCGCTTGCAGCAACTGCAATCCACGATGCGTTATCTGGTGCAGGATTTTTCGCAAGCCGCGCCGCGTCCGGCGCGCGATCCGCTGGGCGAGGATTATCTGCCTGCGATGCGCGGCGAGACGTCGCAGGTGGTCTTCACGCGCGGCGGCTGGATGAATCCGGCCGGCGTGCAGCGCTCCACGCTGCAACGGGTTCGCTATGTATTGGAGGATGGCAAGCTGTACCGCGAACAATGGCCGGTGCTCGATGCCACGCTCGACCCGCTGCCCACGCGAAGAGTGCTGCTGGAACAGGTGCGCGCATTCACGTTGCGCTACATGAACGATGGCCGCAATTGGCAGACCGATTGGCCGCCGCAGCTTCAGGGTGGTCAGCGCACCGAAAGAGAACTGCGCTGGCGACCCATTGCCGTCGAGGTCACGATCACCACCGAAGATTTCGGCACGGTGGTGCGGCTGATCGAGGTGCCGGGATGAAAACCCAGCGTGGCGTTGCGCTGCTCACCGCGCTGATCCTTCTGGCGCTGACGGCGATGCTGGCCGTGAAGATCGGCTTTGATTCGGCGCTGACCGCGCGCCGCAGCACCGCGACGCTGGGCATGGAACAGGCGCTGGCGCTGACGCAGGGCTCCGAAGCCCTGGCGGCCTATGCGCTGGCCGAAGACGAAGACAAGAAGCAGGATACGCTCACTGAAAGCTGGGCACAGCCCTATGGCCCGGTGGAAGTGGTGCCCGAAGTGGGCATCGAAGCGCAACTGTTCGACGAACAGGGCAAGTTCAACCTGAACACACTGCTCAAGCCCGACGGCAAGCCCGACGAAGATGCGATGCTGATCTTCAAGCGCATGCTCGAACTGCTGGAAATTGAACCCTACTGGGCCTCGCAACTGGTGGACTGGCTCGATCCGGATGTGTACTCGCTGCCCGAAGGCGGTGAAGACAGCCTCTACGCCTCGCAGCTTCCGCCCTATCGCACCGCGAACCTGCTGGTCAGCAGCGTGTCGGAGTTGGAACAATTGCCGGGTTTTGGCCGCGAGCGCTACCTGAAACTGCTGCCGCACGTCACCGCGCTGCCGCCCACGGCCAGCACGATCAATGTCTGCACCGCAAGCCCCGTGGTGCTCGATGCGCTGTTCGCGTTGAGCCAGAACAACAGCAACAACGTGGAATTCACCCGCATGCTGCCGGAGGAGTTCGCCAAGTCGCGGGAGGCCGGTTGCTTCCCGCCGCTCTCGACGCTGACCGACGGGGAGATCAAGGTCGCCCAGCGCACGGCGGAAACCAGCTCTTTCTTTCGACTGCGCACCGGCATACGTATTGGCTCGGCCCGCTTCGCCTTGTACAGTCTGATGTACCGCAACGCGGATAATGTGCGCCCGATTGCGCGCACCTTCGGCACTGACTGAGGTTTGTTCTCCCATGGCAGATTGGTTGCTGCTACGAATTGCTGCGGATCCCGGCGATCCGATCACCTGGGCTCTGGCCGATGGCCACGGGCAACTGCAAAGCGCGCCGGTGGAGGCTGCGCTGTCGCCCCCCTTCGCCGCGGCTGCGGGGCGGCGGGTGGCGCTGCTGTTGCCCGGCAGCGACGTGCTGCAACTGACCGCCGCGCTGCCTCCCGGCAACACGGCGAAGTTGCAGCAATTGGCCCCCTTCGCGCTGGAGGATCAGCTCTCCGAAGACATCGAATCGCTGCATTTCGCCGTCGGAGCGCGCGCTGACAAAGAAGCGCCGGTTCCGGTGCGCGTGGTGTCGCGCGAGTTGCTGGAAGGCTGGATCGCGCAGGCGCAGGAGTTGGGCTTGACCCCGCAGGCCGCGTATACCGACAGCGATCTGCTGCCCGTCGTGCCCGGCCACGTCGTGGCGCTGCTCGACGCCGGGCAATTGACGCTGCGCGCCGAAGATGGCCGCGCGATGGTGCTGTCGGTGGATGAACCCGCGATGGCGCTGGAATTGCTGCTCGGCCCGGATGCGCAATTGTCCGCCGTGCATCTGGCCGTGCAGACCACCGCACGCGGCTGGCAGCTTCACCGCGCCAGCTTTGAAGCGCTGCGCGAGCGTCTGGCTTCGATGAGCGTGCAGATTCTCAGCGGCGGAGTGCTGGCGGCGCTTGCACCGGGCATCGGGCAGGCGCATGGGGTGAATCTGTTGCAGGGCAATTTTCATCCGCAACAGGAATCCGGATCGGGGCTGCAACGCTGGCGTCTGCCGCTTGGGCTCGCCGCCGCACTGCTGTTGCTGCATCTGGGCGCAAGCTATTGGCAACTGTGGCAATTGAAGCGCAGTGAAGCCGCGCTCGATCAATCACTGACGCAGATCGCCGCTGCGGTCTTGCCGGGCGAACCGCCGGGCGGCAATCTGCGCCGCCGCGTGGAGCAGCGCATGGGCACGGTCAGCAACGAAGACCCGCAGGGCGATTTTCTGCATGTGCTGGCTGCGGTGGCCGCCGCGCACGACAACGTTCCTTCCACGCGCATCGGTTCGCTGAGCTTCAAGCCCGGCGAATTGGAGATGAACGTCAGCGGCACGGATGCGGCCAATCTGGAACAACTGAATCAGGCTTTGCGCGCCGGCGGCTATCAGGCCGAAGTGTCTTCCGGTCAGCGCAGCGGCACAGGCTTTGAGGGGCGCATCGTGATGCGCAGTGGCGCACGATGAACATCACAGCATTGCAAGACTGGTATTCGGCGCGCGAGCCGCGCGAACAATTGATATTGCGTTGGGGCGCAGTGGCGGCGGTGGTGTTGCTGATCCTCGCGCTTGCGCTGCCCGTGCAGCGCAATGTGCGCGCGGCGCAGACACGCATCGAAACCAAGCAGCAGGACCTGGCCTTTCTGCGTCAGGTTGGACCGACGATCTCCGCCGCAGGCCCGATGGCCCCACCGCCGGATTCACAGCAATCGCTGATCGTGCTGGTCGACAGCTCGGCGCGCGAATCGGGTCTTGGCGAAACGGTCTCCGGCAGTCAACCCAGCGGCGACGGCGGACTGCGCGTGCAACTGGAGCAGGCCGACTTCAATTTGCTGGTGGCGTGGCTGGCGCGGCTCAGCACGCAGCACGGCCTGCGCATCGAATCGGCGAACATCGAAAGCGGTTCGCAACCCGGTCTCACCAATGCATCGGTGGTGATCCACCTGCAAAGGTAAGCCTTCGATGAAGCGTTGGCTGTTACTCGGGCTCGCGGCTTTCTTCACGATGCTGCTGATCCGCCTGCCCGCTGCGTGGTTTGCGCGCGCTCTGCCCTCGCAACTGCAATGCGATGCACTGGCCGGCTCGGTATGGCGCGGACAATGCATGGGGCTTTCCATCGCTCAAGGCGTGGCCGAACGTCCGCCGCTGCGCATGGATGCGCTGAACTGGTCGCTGCATCCGCTGGCGTTGCTGCGCGGGCAGATCAGCGCCGACGTGGATTTGGTGCGCGGCCAGGATCAGGCCCATGCGCTCGTGATACATGCCGGTGGCGCACAGATCGACGTGCAACATCTCAACGGCAGCCTGCGCATCGACCGCCAATTGCTGCCGCCGCTGCCCGCCGGATGGAAAGGCGTTGCCGTGTTCGATGACGTGGGCCTGAAACTCGATGGCTCGATGATCCTTGAGCTTTCCGGTGTTGGGCAACTGAGCAATCTCACCGACGCCGCCGGCGAGTCTCTGGGCAGCTATCAACTGGATTTTGGCTCACAGCCGCAAACCGCGCCGTTCAGCGGTCAGTTCCAAAGCCTCGAAGGACCCCTGCAATTGCAAGGCCGGATCACGCTGCAAGCCAACACCGGCTGGCTGCTCGAAGGCACGGTGGCGGCGCAATCGACAACGCCTGCAGAGTTGGCGCGCATGCTTGAACTTCTGGGGCCCGCCGACGCCAGCGGAAAGCGGCCGTTTTCGATGGAGGGGGAACCGTAGGTTTTTCAGCCCGGCGATGTTGCGGACGGCGCGCGCTGGTCTTCCTTGCTTTCAAAACGCCGCCGCAGCCGGTCGAGATACAGATAGATCACCGGCGTGGTAAACAGCGTCATCGCCTGCGATACGATCAGGCCGCCGGCAATGGCCCACCCCAGAGGCTGACGAAATTCCGAGCCCGTGCCGTGACTGAGAATCATCGGCAAGCCGCCGAGAAACGCGCAGGCCGTGGTCATCAGAATGGGCCGCAGACGTTGATTCGACGCGCGGCGCACGGCTTCCTGCGCATCGAGTCCCTGCTCGCGTTCCAACGTCAGGGCGACGTCGACGATCATGATGCCGTTTTTCTTCACGATGCCGATGAGCAAAATAATCGCGATGATGCCGATCACATCCAGATCGTGACCGGCCAGACGCAAAGCCAGCAGCGCGCCAAGCCCCGCCGATGGCAGCGTCGAGAGAATCGTCAACGGATGGATGTAGCTTTCGTACAGCACGCCCAGAATCACATACACCGACAGCAACGCGGCCAGAATCAACAGCGGTTGATCCTTCAGTGATTGCTGGAAAGCCTGCGCATTGCCCTGGAATGCGCCCAGCACCGACGCGGGCATCCCCAGAGATTGACGCGCCGCCTCCACTGCCGCCGTTGCCGTGCCCAGCGATACGCCGGGCGCCAGATTGAACGATATCGTCGAAGCAGGAAACTGCCCCTGATGCGCAATCGACAGGCTGCGCGGAGTGTGCGTGTCCACCGTCACCAGACTCGACAACGGCACCGGCTTGCCCGTGACCGGCGAAACCAGATGCACGGCATTGAACAACTCCGGCCCGAGTTGCAAGTCTGGCGGGGCTTCCATGATCACGCGATACGAATTGACTTGCGTGAAATACTGCGCCACCTGACGCTGGCCCACCTGGTTGTAGATGGCCGCATCGATGTCGGCAGGCGAAATGCCGAAACGACCGGCGGCGTCCCGGTCGATCACCAGATTCGCCGATGGCGCCTGCGATTGCTGATCGGAAGTCACGTCTTTCAATTCCGGCAATCTCTGCAATTGACTCACCAGACGTGGCGTCCATTCGTTCAACTCATTGAGATCGGTGTCCGACAACGTGTACTGATATTGAGCGCGGCCGGAACGCCCGCCGACGGTGATGTCCTGCATGGCTTGCAGAATCACCTGCACGCCGACGATCTCGGCCAACTGCGGTCGCAGGCGATTGATGATGTCGGTGGCGCTGGCCTTGCGTCCCTCCTCGCGCGGACGCAACGCGATATTGAAGGTGGCCTGCGCTGCGCCGCCGGCGTTGTAGTGCGCCTCGCTGATATCCCTATCAGCCCCGATGATCCGCACCGCCTCAGCCGCCTTCTCATTGGTGTAGGCGAACGGAGAGCCTTGCGGGGCCACCAGCGTTCCCTGCAGAAAGCCGGTGTCCTGCTGCGGAAAGAAGCCGGTTTGCGCCGTGACGTACAACCCCACCGTGAGCCCGATGCTGACGATGAACACCA
>JAITMN010000141.1 GCA_031277355.1 Nevskiaceae bacterium
GGCGACGTGCTGCGTGAAGCGCCGGTGGATATCGGCGCGCGGACCACGGCGGGGGAATTGCATGATGAGTTGGCGGCGTTGGGCGCGCGGTTGATCGTCGAGGTGTTGGCGCAATGCGCTGAAAACGGCGGTGGCGCGATCACGCGGCGTGCGCAGGCGAGCGAAGGCGTTACCTACGCGCACAAGCTCACGCGCGATGAGGCGCGGATCGACTGGACGCAGCCGGCCGCGCAGGTGGATCGCAACATCCGCGCGTTCAATCCCTGGCCGGGCGCGGCGGCGCTGCATCAGGGGCAACCGTTGAAGCTGCTGCGCAGTTTCCTGCCGGAATCTGCGGCGGTCGATCCGGATGCGGATGTGGATGTGGACGCACCGCCGGGCACGGTGCTGGGGCTGCGCGGCGATGCGCTCGACGTGGTTTGCGGTGATCGGCGCGTGGTTGCGATCACCGAACTGCAACGCGCGGGCCGCCGCCCGGTGTCGGCGCGGGATTTTCTCAACGCCGAGCCGCGTGCGTCGGGCGATGCGCGGATGCAGTGGCTGTGAAGCGGCAGCCCGTGATGCAACGATGCCCGTGAACCCGCGTCCCCGACGCCTCGCCCCCGGCGCTGATGCGATGGCGCTGGCCGCGCGCGCGCTGCATCGCGTCAGTGTGGAAGGGGCCAATGCCGACGCCGCGCTCGAAGCGCTCGCTCCACCGCCCGCGCTGCGCGGCGCGGTGCGCGCGCTGCTGTGGGGCAGTCTGCGCTTCTTCCTGCGCCTCGCCCCCGCCGCCGACGCGCTGTTGCAACCCGGCCAGCAATACGAACCGCGCGTGCGCTGTCTGATCCTCATCGCGCTGCATCAGTTCGAATACTCGCGCTCCGCCGCCCCTTCGGTGGTGAACATCGCCGTGGACGCCGCCCGCGCGCTGGGACTGCCCGGTGCGGCTGGCTTCGTCAACGCGCTGCTGCGCCGATTCCTCGCGCAACGCGAAGCGCTGCTGACCCGCGTGGACCGCAGCGACGCGGCGCGCCTGGCGCATCCGCGCTGGCTGCTGCGCGCGCTGCATGCGCTGGGCGAAGACGCCGCGCAGCTTGCCATCGAAGCCAGCAACGAAGCCCCCGCGATGACGCTGCGCGTGAACCTCACGCGCACCGGCGTCGAGTCGATGCGTGAGCGCCTTGCCGCAGCCGGCCTCACCGCCGCGCCCGGTCTTGCGCCCACGGCGCTGGTGCTCGATGAAGCCGTGGACGTGGCGCAGCTTCCCGGCTTTGCCGAAGGCGACGTCAGCGTGCAGGACGCCGGCGCGCAGTTCGCCGCCACGTTGCTCGACGCCCAGCCCGGACATCGCGTGCTCGACGCCTGCGCCGCGCCCGGTGGCAAAACCGGCCATGTGCTCGAACGCACGCCCGGCGTGGCCGAACTCGTGGCCCTCGACATCTCCGCCGCCCGCCTCACCCGCGTCGCGCAAAATCTGCAACGCCTGGGCGCCACCGCGACATTGATCGAAGCCGACCTGCTCGACCCCCACTGGTGGAACGGCCGCCCCTTCGACCGCATCCTGCTCGACGCGCCCTGCTCGGCCACCGGCGTGATTCGCCGTCATCCCGACATCAAACTGCTGCGCCGCGCGGCTGATATCCCCGGTCTGGCCGCCGTTCAGCGCCGCATGCTGGAGCACTGCGCGAGCCTGCTCGCGCCCGGCGGCCTGCTGCTCTACGCCACCTGTTCGGTGCTGGCGGCGGAAAACACCGAAGTGGTGGACGCCTTTCTCGCCGCCAATCCCTCATGGCGTCGCACGCGCGCCGATCTGTGGCTGCTGGCCACACCGCGCCGGCTCGGCGCCGGGGCGCTGACCGACGGCTTCTATTATGCTTGCCTTGAAAGAGGGGGAACCACGGCGGCCTGACCGCCGGTCAACAGCAATGAACGGGTCGCGCAAATCAGGCGGCGGTTTTGCGGCAGCGCTGGCGCGAGCCTTTGCGTTGGCGATGCTGCTGATCTGCGCGCCGCCGCTGCTCAGCGCCGCCGAGTCGACCAGTCCCGACATCGCTTCGGCCTATGTCACCGTGCGCGACGGCGTGTATCTGCTGAACGTCCAGACCGTCTATCCGCTGACCGAAGACATCAGCCGCGCGCTGGATGATGGCGTGACGCTGAACTTCGATCTGCAAGCGCAGGTGCTCAAGCAGCGGCGTTTCTGGTACGACGCCACGCTGGTGGACGTGATCGTGCGCCGCGAATTGAGCTGGCATGCGGTGAGCGAACGCTTTGTGCTCAAAGACATCTCCGCCGGCGGTTCGCAGCAATTGTTCATGACACTGGAAGAAGCGCTCGAAGCGGTGGGCTCGGTGCAGGACTGGCCCGTCATCGTCGAACCGCAGCTTGATCCGGACAGCGCTTACCAGATCAGCGTGCGCGCCGAAATGCGCCGTGGACGCATGCCCGATGCGCTGCGGATGCTGGTGTTCTGGTCCGATGCGTGGAGCCGCGCCAGCGATTGGCGCGAATGGGCGCTGCCGCGATGAACTGGCTGCGCGCATCGGTGCTGCCGGCGCTGGCCGCGATGGTCGGCATCGCGGTGCTGCTGCTGCTGGCGCGCAGCGTGGAGAATTCCTCGCAGTTCAGCCGTTGGCAGCCGTGGATACTGCTGTTCAACATTCTGGGCGTGCTGGCGCTGGCCGTGATGCTCACGCGCAAGATTTGGCAACTGGTGCGCGACTACCGCGACCATGTGCCCGGCTCGCGTCTGACGATGCGCACCGTCGTCACCTTCGGCGCGCTGGTGATCGTGCCGTTGCTGCTGGTGTATCTGTTTTCGCTGGGGTTCCTGAATCGCGGCATCGACAGCTGGTTTCGCGTCGAGGTGAAGCAGGGGTTGGGCGATGCGCTGGTGTTGTCGCGCTCGGCGCTCGATCTGCGGATGCGCGAGCAGGGCCGTCGTCTGGAAGACTTCGCACAACAATTGTCCGCCCGCTCCGACGCGCAGATATTCGAGTCGCTGGAAACCGAACGCCGTCGCAGCGGCGCGAACGAATTGATCATGTTTGGTCGCGCCGGCGAAGTGCTCGCGGCCAGCAGCGATGCGCGTGAGGCGCAACTGGACGTGCGCCTGCCGCCCGAACTGCTGCTGCAAGTGCGCGACAATCATCCCTATTCCAGTCTCGAACCGCTGGGCACCGGCGAGTATCTGATCTTGAACGCCACGCCCGTGCCCGATGCGGCCGGTGCGCCGCGCGGCCGTTTCGTGCTCGCCCGTTACGGCATGCCGCAGCAGTTGGCCGCGCTCACCGAAGCCGTGCAACATACCTATTCGCAGTACGGGGAACTGGCCACGTTGCGCGAACCGCTGAAGAGCAGCTTTCGCGTCACGCTGACCGTGGTGCTGTTGCTGGCGATGCTGTCGGCCATTTATCTGGCGATTCAATCCGCGCAAAGTCTGGTGCGTCCGGTGCAGGACTTGATGAAGGGCACGCGCGCAGTGGGTCAGGGCGACTTTGGCACGCGGCTGCCGTTGTCCACGCACGATGAAATGGGTTTTCTCGTGCAATCCTTCAACGAGATGACCAAGCGCCTGCGCCGCGCCAGCGATGAAACGGCGCGCAGTCACGCGCTGGTGGAACAGGAGCGCGAGCGCCTTGCGGTGATTCTGGCGGGGCTTTCCACCGGCGTGCTGGTGGTTGATGCGCAGTTGCGCATCAGCACGTCCAACGCCGCTGCGGAGGAGATTCTCGGCGCGGATTTGGCTGCGCTGGAAGGCCAGGCGCTGCCAGACCTCGCCGCCGCGCCACGCTTGCAGGATTTCGCGCGGCTGCTCACGCAGCGTTTGCGCGACGTGGGCGGCAAGTGGCAGGGCGAATTGTCGTTGCCGCCGGATCGCGTGCTGCGCTGTGCCTGTGAACCGCTGGCCGCGCAGGCCGAACCCGGCTTCGTCATCGTGTTCGACGACATCACGAACCTGCTGCACGCGCAGCGCGATGCCGCGTGGGGTGAAGTGGCGCGTCGCCTTGCGCATGAAATCAAGAATCCGCTGACGCCGATCCAATTGGCCGCCGAACGATTGAACCGGCGATTGCACGACCGCGTTTCCGGTGAAGACGCTGCGCTGCTGGATCGCGCCACGCACACCATCGTTCAGCAGGTCGAATCGCTCAAGGGCATGGTCAACGCCTTCAGCGAATACGCCCGCGCGCCGGATTTGAAACTCGGCCCGGTGGATGTGAACGCGCTGGTCAACGAAGTGGTTGAACTCTACCGCTCGCAGGCCGCCGACGTGATGCTGCGAGTGAACACCGATCCGGCGCTGGCGTCGCTGCTGGCCGACCGGGGCCGGCTGCGTCAGGTGCTCAACAATCTGATGGCCAACGGTCTTGAGGCCGTGGAAGGCGTGCCCGACGCCTGGGTTGCGGTGGAAACGCGATTGCAACACAGTAGCCGGGGGGATGCGGCCGTCGTCACGGTCAGCGACAATGGGCACGGCTTTCAAAAAGAAATGCTCGCGCGGGTCTTTGATCCCTACGTGACGAGCAAAACCAAGGGGACGGGTCTGGGGCTGGCTATAGTCAAGAAGATCGCCGAAGAACATGGCGGCAGAGTCGAGGCGGACAATCGGCCTGACAAGGGCGCGTATGTGCGCGTGATTCTGCCGGTGGCTGTGAGCGCGAGCGCGCCGCAACTCCAAAGGGGCATTGCATGAGTACGGGCAGGATTCTGGTCGTTGACGATGAAGCGGACATCCGTGGATTGCTGAAGGAAATTTTGTCGGAGGAAGGCTACGACGTGGATGTGGCCGCCGACGCGGGTCAGGCGCGCGCCTCTCGCGCCCGCGCCACGCCCGATCTGGTGCTGCTCGACATCTGGATGCCCGACACCGATGGCATCACGCTGCTGCGCGAGTGGTCCACGCTGCCGGTGGAAGATTGCCCCGTCGTGATGATGTCGGGTCATGGCACCGTCGAAACGGCGGTGGAAGCCACTCGTCTGGGCGCATTCGATTATGTGGAGAAGCCGCTGTCGTTGTCGAAGCTGCTGCGCACGGTGGAACGCGCGATGGACGCGGGCAAGCGCCGCCGCCTCACTGCGCGGGCGCACATGCCGCCGCTGCTGGCCACGTTTGGCAAGAGCCGCATCACGCAGCAATTGCGCGCCGAACTCACGCGCGTTGCGCCGTTGTCTGCGCCGCTGTTGCTGGTCGGTGAGCCGGGCAGTGGCCGCGAGGCGCTGGCCCGCTTCACGCATGAGAGTGGCCCGCGCGCCGCGCGTGCGTTCGTGATGCTGGTGTCGAGCGCCGTGCCCGATGAAAACGCCGAGCGCTTTCTGTGCGGCGATGCGGCCACTGCCGATGCGCCGGGTCAGTTTGATCAGGCGCAGGGCGGCACGCTGTTCATCCACGAAATCGAAGACCTTTCGCCGCGTGCGCAGCGCGTGTTGCTGGGCGCGATTGAAACCGGCAGCTACACCCGCGTGGGCGGCACGCAGCCGTTGCCGTTCAATGCGCGCATCATCGCCACCACGCAGCCCGGCGCGGAAGATCGCCTGGCTTCCAGCGGTCTGCGCCGCGATCTATTGGCGCATCTGTCGGCGTTGCTGGTGCGCGTGCCGCCGCTGCGCGAATACGCTGAGGACGTGCCCGAACTGCTGCGCTTTTATGTGGATCGCATGGTCGATGCCGAGCAGTTGCCGTTTCGCCGCTTTTCGGTGGCGGCGCAAAATCGCCTGCGCAATTACCCGTGGCCCGACAACCTGCGTCAGTTGCGCAGTCTGGTGCGTCGAATGCTGATCAAGGGCGGCCCGGAGGAAATCCATCTGGATGAAATCGAAACCGAGCTTGCGGCCAATGCGCCGTCGAATGAACCGCTGGTGAAGCAGGATTTATTGGCGCTGCCGTTGCGCGAGGCGCGCGAGCACTTCGAGCGCGCCTACCTGCAACAGCAATTGTTGTTATGCAATGGCAAGGTTGGGCAACTGGCCAAGCGCGTGGACATGGAACGCACGCATCTGTATCGCAAGCTGCGATCACTGGGCGTGGATTTCCGGCACACCACCGACGACTAATCGCCCACGCGAATCACGATGGTGTCGATGTCGCTGCGGCGCAGTGCATCGCGCATCGCGTTCAGCCGCGCCAGATCGCTGATCGGGCCGATGCGCACGCGATGCCACACATCGGCGTCCACCGCCACACGCTGCACGGTGGCGTCGATGCGCTGCTTGGCAAGCTGCGCGCGCACGCGCTCGGCGTCGGCCTGATTGCGATACGAACCGGCTTGCAGCACATACACGCCGGGCAGCGCCACCGGCGCGGTGGGGGTGTCGGAGCGCACGTCGCGTTCCTTCTCCGGCACCACCACTTCGAACTTCGGCAGCATGTCGTAGAAGTCGTATTGCGCGGCGGGCTGTTCGGCGTCGGCATCGGCGCTGACGTCGGCAGCGGCAACTTCCGCCCGCGCATTGGCCGCTGCGCGCGGCTGCGGCTGTTCGTCCTGCCCCGGCGTCTTGAGCCTTGCATCCGACAGATACACCACTGCTGCCACGGCAAGACCCACGGCAAGGCCGCTCAGGAAATCGCGATAACGCGCCAGCAGCGATTGATCGCCACGACCCGTGGGCTTGTAGTCGCGCCCGCTGAAGCGATGACGGGAATGCTGCGCGGCGTTCACATCGTCTCCGGCGCCGATACGCCCAGCAGCGCAAGACCGTTGCGGATCACCTGCCGCGTGGCGAGCGCGAGCGTGAGCCGCGCATCGCGCGTGGCGTCGTCTTCGACGATGAATTGCTCGGCGTTGTACCAGCCGTGAAAGGCGTTGGCCAGTTCACGCAGGTAATGCACCAGCATGTGCGGCGCGCGATGCGCACCGGCGGTGGCGATGATGTCGGGGTAGCGATCCATCGCGGTGAGCATCGCCGTTTCATGCGGCGAAGTCAGCAGCGACAGGTTCGCAAGTCCGCGCTGCGTATCGAGTGCGAGTCCCTTGGCCGCCAACTGCCGCAGCACGCTCGCCACGCGCGCATGCGCGTATTGAATGTAGTACACCGGGTTTTCATTGCTGCGCGATTTGGCCAGTTCCAGATCAAAGTCCAGATGTTGATCGTGGCCGCGCATCACATAGAAGAACCGCGCCGCGTCGTTGCCCACTTCTGCGCGCAGTTGCCGCAGCGTGATGAATTCCCCGGCGCGCGTGGACATCGCCACTTTTTCAGCGCCGCGAAACAGCGAGACGAACTGCACCAACTGCACGTCGAGGCTCGCGGGCGGTTCGCCCATTGCTTCAAGGCCGGCCTTCACGCGGGCGATGTAGCCGTGATGGTCCGCGCCCCAGATGTCCAGCAGCACCTCGAAGCCGCGCTCGCGCTTGTCGAGGTGATAGGCGATGTCGGAGGCAAAGTAAGTCTTGACCCCATTCTCGCGTACTACCACGCGATCCTTCTCATCGCCGAAGGTGGTGGCGGCAAACCACAGCGCGCCGTCCTTGCGATACAGATGGCCCTGGCTTTGCAGCCGTTCCAGTGCGCGGTCGATGGCCCCGCTGGTGGCAAGCGAGCGTTCGGAGAACCAGCGGTCGTAGGTGACGCCGAATTCTTCCAGATCGTTGCGCATGTCGGCGATGATGGCGTCGAGCGCCAGATCAGCCACCTGAAGGAAATTCGCCTCGCCCAGCAGTTCGCGCGCTCGCTCGATCAGCGCGTCGATGTAGGCGTCTTTGTCGCCGCCTTCGGGTTCATCCGGGGGCAGATTGCCCAGCAGTTCGCCCACGGGCCGCACCAGCGTTGCATCGGCCTGCTGCAATAACTGCGCGGCGATTTCGCGAACGTAGTCGCCTTTGTAGCCATTGGCGGGGAAGCGCAGCGCTTCACCGCAGGCTTCGAGGTAACGCAGCCACACGCTTGCGGCGATGATGTCCATCTGCCGGCCGGCGTCGTTGATGTAGTACTCCCGGTGCACGGCCCAGCCGTTGGCTTCCAGCAGATTGGCGACGCTGGCCCCGTAAGACGCGCCGCGCCCATGCCCCACATGCAGCGGCCCGGTGGGATTGGACGACACGAACTCCACGACGATGCGCTTGTCGCCGCCGCTGCCATTGCGCCCGAAGGCATCGCCCAGCGCGAACACGCGGCGCACGACGTCGGCCTGCGCATCGCCGGCAAGAAAGAAGTTGATGAAGCCCGCGCCGGCGATTTCCACGCGAGCGATCTTCGGATTTGGCGGCAGCGCGCTGACTATGGCCTGCGCCAGTTCACGCGGCGGCTTGCGCGCGGCCTTGGCAAGCCGCATCGCCACGTTGGTGGCGAAGTCGCCGTTGGCCGGGTCGCGCGTACGCTCGATGCCGAGGTTGGAAAGGTCGGTGTTT
Organism: Nevskiaceae bacterium; assembly: GCA_031277355.1. Lineage (GTDB taxonomy): Bacteria > Pseudomonadota > Gammaproteobacteria > Steroidobacterales > Steroidobacteraceae > ZC4RG30. The sequence continues at coordinate 8,331 of JAITMN010000141.1, forward strand.
TCCGGCAGCACGCCGCCACGCAGATGCGCCAGCGCGACGTGCAGTTGTTGCTCGATGTCCTGTTTCATTTCGATGGGCAAGGGCCACGGTGGTGGCGGTGCGCAAGTGTACGCGCAAAGCCCGGCGGCCGTCCGCGCTGCCCGGCCCAATCGGTGGAACGGCTACTGCCCCGGCGCAGCTGGTCGCGGCGTTGGTGTCGTTGCGGAACCGGCCCACAGCTTCGCTCTCCACCAGCAGCGGCGGGGGGGGTGGAACGGGGGCCGAAGTCATCCACGTAGTGGCTGGAAACCGCGCTGACGGAGTACGGCACGTGCAGATTTTCCTTGCCATGCCGCAGGGCGGTGACGACCACCGAACTCAGCGCTACAGAGGTATCGGCGCTGGATTGCGGGTTTGCAAAACGAACAAAAAGCCCCAGGCAGAATCAGCTCTGCCCGGGGCGATTGTTTTCAAACGACGATGTGACGATCTTGTTTATCTGCCGTCTTTCAGTCCTCGTCCCTCTGGCCTTCGGCAACCGATGGGAACACGGTGTGTGAGCCCGGATAAGGCTTGTCGCCCATCACGCCCTGCCACTGGATGCGGTTG
>JAITMN010000160.1 GCA_031277355.1 Nevskiaceae bacterium
GCTCGCGATGGCCGAGCAGACGATAGGCCGCCACCTTCACGCCGTTGTTGAACAGGAACCACACCAGCGCATAGGCCCACACCAGCAGCGCTTCGCGCCAGCCAATCGGCGTGATGAACCAGCCATACACGGCCGCCAGCGTGCCCAGCACCTGCGTGGATTCGCAGGCCAGAACCAGTTTCCAGCTGGGCCACGGGCGCTGCCAGAACGCGCCACGGTTGCGCGTGAGGTAGATGGTCATGTGACCGGCCACCAGCAGCTTCAGGAAGATCAGCGTCTGCACCTGCGGACGCGGCAGATGCAGATGGTTTTCGGCGATCCAGAACAGCACGAATGAGGAGGTCACGCCGAGCAGACCCAGCACACAGGCTATCGTCAGCGTCAAGGGCATGTCCCAGCGCACCGGCGCTTCGGCCACCGGTGCGTTGTCGTAGGCGATCATCATGATCGGCAGATCGTTCAGCAGCGCCAGCATCACGATCATCACCGCGGTGACCGGATAGAAGTTGAACAACAATATCGACAGCGTCATGAACAACAGCAGGCGGATGGTTTCGCTGATGCGGAAGATCGCATAGCTGGTCATGCGCTCGAAGATGCGGCGGGCTTCCTCGATGGCGGCGGTGATCACCGAAAGTCCCGGCGCGGTCAGCACCACGTCGGCGGCGGCGTGGGCCGCATCGCTTGCGCCGCTGACGGCGATGCCCACGTCGGCCTGCTTCAGTGCGGGTGCATCGTTCACGCCATCGCCGGTCATGCCAACGATATGCCCCCGCGTCTGCAATGCCTTGACGATCTTGAACTTGTGCTCGGGAAAAACCCGCGCAAAACCATCGGCAGCTTCGATGGCCTGACCGTCGAAGTCCTGCGCGTCTTTCGGCAGCGCGGCGTCGGCGGGCATGATGTTCTGCCCCAGACCCAACGCGCCGGCGATCTGCTGACCTATCGCCTCGTGATCGCCGGTGATCATCTTGATGCTCAGGCCCATTGCCCGCGCCGTGGTTATCGTGTGTTTGGCGTCTTCGCGCGGCGGATCAAATAGCGGCAACAGGCCCAGAAAGCGCCAGGCGTCGCCATCCCTGCGCGCCACCGCAATCGTGCGCAGGCCCTTGGCGCCGAACTGCGCCACCGCCTTGCGCAAACGGCTGGATTGCTCGGCGTTCAGATACGTCAGCGATTCGATGGCCTGCGGCGCGCCCTTGGCAACAGCGAAGGTGCGCGCCCCTTCCTCGATGGTGGCCTCGATGCGCTTGCGCACCGGATCAAAGGGCAGGAAGGTTTTGGTGATGCAGCGCGCCAGCATCGGATCATCGCCGATGGCCGCAAGCACGGCCGTGTCGATTGCATCGCCACCTTCGCGGCGCGAGGCGAGCGCCGCAGCCAGCAGCAGTTCCTGCGCAGTGTGCGCTTCGAACAGCATCGCATCGCCCACGGTGAGCCGGTTCTGCGTCAGCGTGCCGGTCTTGTCGCAGCACAGAACATCAACGCCTGCCAATTCCTCGATTGCCACCAGACGCGAGACGATGGCTTGGAGTTTGGCGAGGCGTTCCGCGCCTGCCGCCATCGTTACCGACAGCACCGCAGGCAGGGCCACCGGAATGGCCGCGACGGTGAGGATCAGCGCAAACAGCAGCGTGTCGGTCAGCGGATCGTGGCGGAACAACGCCACCACCAGCATCAACGCCACCAATCCCAACGTGGACAGAATCAGGAAATTGCCGATCTTCAGCACCGCGCGCTGAAAGTGCGAGACCGCGCCCGCCGACTGCACCAGCGCGGCGGTCTTGCCGAAGTAGGTGTTCATGCCGGTGGCCGTGACCAGCGCCTGCATTTCACCCAGTTTGGCTATCGAGCCGGAATAGATCACGTCACCGATTTTTTTGTCCACCGGCAGGGATTCGCCGGTCAGCGAGGATTGATCGACGCTGAGGTAATCCCCGCCGATCAACCGCGCGTCGGCGGGGATGATGTTTCCCAACCGCACCAGAATCACATCGCCGGGCACGAGCAATCGCGCGGCGATGTCTTGCCACGCGCCATCGCGCAGCACGCGCGCCTGTAGCGCCAGATTCTGCTTCAGCGCCTGGATGGCGTTGTCGGCCTTGAACTCCTGCCAGAAGCCCACACCGGCGTTCAGCAACAGCATCGCGATGATGATGCTGAACTCCTGCCAGTGATGCACCACTGCGGCGAGGATCGCCGCCGCTTCGATCATCCACGGAATAGGCCCCCAGAAATAGGAGGCGAGCTTGCGCGCGGCGCTGGTGTGATGTTCGACCAGCGCGTTTTCGCCATGCTCGGCCAGCAGTGCGGCGGCTTGCTGTTGTGAAAGACCTGTGGCCGCGTTGGCGGTGTTGATTTGCGTATGTTTCATCATCGATCCGTCACTTGCCGCCATCTGGCCGCCATGCCACGGCCCGTGCAGGTGAGTTCGCCGCTTTTCTTCATATCGGCGAGCACTGTTCGTATCCATTCGCGGCCAACGCCCGGGCAGGCGCGTTCGATGTCCACCAGGCGGAACTCACCTTGGCATTTGCGTACTGCATTGCGCACCAGTTCAGCTTTCGCGCCTCGGGGCTCGGTCATTTGTCCCACCCGTTCTTCAAATTCCCGGTATGCCGTGCGCAGGATATCCAGAACGTAATTGATGAAGGGCCAGGGATCGTGGCGTGCCTCGTGCCAACCGAAAGAGGATTGCTCCAGCGTCTGGTAGTAACGATCCTTGTTTTGTTCGACAAGCCTTTCCAGGCTGATATAGCGGCCAACCTCCATTCCCGCATGATAGGTCTGCAACAGCAGCGCCAGCCGCGACACGCGCCCATTGCCATCGCGAAAGGGATGGATGCACAGAAAATCCAGATTGAACGCGGCCACGGCGATGATCGTTGGCACCCAACGTTCTTCCTGGCATTGATTCCAAGTCTGGATCAGCCTGCTCATTTGCGCGGACGTTTCATTCGCGGGAACGGGTCTGAAGCGCACGCGCTCGACGCCGCTGGCGTTGCGCTCGATGATGTCGCCATCCCTGAGTTTGTATTCACCGGCGTCCCATATCTGCCCGCGCGCCATGCGGTGCAGCGTCTTCAGAGAGGGTTCATTGATGGGGATGTGCGTGGTCTGCTCGTGAATCCACGTCAGTGCATCGCGGTAGCCACGAATTTCCTCCTCATCCCGATCTCGGAACAGTGGCTTGGTGGCCACCAGCACGTTGGGGATGCGCGCGGCTTCCATGGCAACGCCCTCGATGCGATTGGAGGAAACAGCGCTTTCTATCAGCGCGTGCTCTCGCAACACTTTGAGTTTTTGCGGCGATTGTTGGGTGTAAAGCTTCTGTTTGCCACGGAACTCGGCCAGCACATCGACATACCACGATGTGCTGGCTGGAATGTTCGTGCCTGAGCCGGTAAACAGTGCCAGCGTATTCATCAGGCTTTGGATAATACCCTCTTGAATACCCTTATATGAGGGGTTCTACCCTCATGCGCTGGTCCCGCTCACTCCTCCAGCGCCTGCATCACCACCGTCTCGAATTCATCCGCGCGATTCTGCCCCGGCGTTTGCATCATCAAGATGCCGACCAGATGCTTGGACGGATCGACCCAGAAGTGCGTGCCGTATGCGCCGCTCCAACCGAAGCTGCCTTCGGACAGCAGCGTTCGCCGCGCCGCCGGATCATTCACATGGCGCACCGACAGGCCATAGCCTTCGCCGGGCCGGCGACCGGGCAGGTCATCGCCGATTACCTGCGAGCCCATCAGCCGCACCATCGCAGGGCTCAGGATGCGTGCGCCGTCCAGTTCGCCGCCATTGGCCAGCATCATCGCAAAGCGCGCATAAGAGGCCGCGCTGCTCATCAGCCCGCCGCCGCCGGAGAAATACACCGGGCTCGACATCGAGTCCGGATTGGGATTCGGCGATAACTTGCCATCGGCCAATCGGTAGTTCGTGACCAGACGCGCACGCTGCGCATCGTTGGGCCAGAAGAAGGTGTCTTTCATGCCCAGTGGTCCGAACACGCGCTCTTTCAGGAATTGATCGAAGTTCTTGCCCGAGACGATTTCAACGATGCGGCCGGCCACATCGAGCGCCGCCACGGGGCTGTAGGCCCAGCGCGTGCCGGGCTGGAATTCCAGCAGCGAATCCTTGCCCAGGTTATCCACCCACTTCAGGCCGATTTCATGGCGCTGCTGGAAGGCGGCTTGTCCGCCGGCATTGCTCGCTGCGCCGCTCATCAATCCCGACGTATGCGTGAGAATGTCGAACACGGTGATTTCGCGTTGCGCGGGCACGGGGTAAACGGCATCGGCTTGCCCTGCTGCGCCCGCGCGTCCTGCGCGCGGCATCGCCACTTTCACATCGCGATAAGAGGGCAGGTATTTGGATACCGGATCGTCGAGATGAACCTTGCCTTCCTCCACCAGCATCAATATCGCAACGCCAGCCACGGGCTTGGACATCGACGCGATGCGAAACACCGAGTCTTTCTGCATCGGCTGTTTGGATTGCACATCCATCACGCCGCGCGCGGTCAGATGCACGATGCGGCCATTACGCGCCACCAGCGCGACGCCGCCGGATACTTCGCCGCTGGCGATGTGGCGGTCGATGAATTCATCCACGCGCTGCAATCGAGCGGCGGAAAAACCGGCCTGTGCGGGCTTGATGTCCTGGGCCGGCAGTGTGAGCGGCAAGCCGATCAACAGCGCCAAACCGGCCAAACGGGCAGTAGCGCGGAGCTTCGATGTGTTCATTGTTCCCCCGATGCAAAGCCATGTGCCAAGCAACGCAAGGCTACACGAGCCCTGCGGCCTTTACATCTTCAGGGAAGGGGCAGACGCGCCGGTGTTCCCGCCGGCGCGAGGCCGATCAGCTCGGCGCTTGCACCCAGGCCAGGCACCAGCCTTGTTCGGCCACCATCTTGTTGCCGAACGCACCGCAGGGCGCGTGCTTGTTGGCCGCCTGCGCCTTCATGTACAGCGCGCAGTTGCCGCAGTTGCTGCCATCCTTGAAGGTGGGAGCCTTGGCCTTGTCGACCTTGCTGGCGTCTTCGGTGTATTGCAGCGCCTTGGCCGTGGGGTCGTCGGTGGACAGCGCCTCGGCTGCCTGAACGCCGCACGAGGCGGTGAGTGTTACGGCTACTGCGCCTCCGGCTGCCGTGAGAGAGCTGCGGAGGAAGTTACGTCGGGTCTGGGTTTCGTCTTTCATATCGCCATTATCGCTGTGCACGGGGGGATAGCCAAGCCTTTGCAGTGGCGCGCTCAGTGAGCCGCGATATAGGCGGCCACGGCCTGCATCGCCGCATCATCCAGCGTTTTGGCCACCTCTTGCATGATGACCGCAGACGTGGTGCCGCCGCGCGCGCCTTCCTTGTAGGCGCGCAATTGTTGCGCGACGTAATCGCCCTGTTGGCCCGCAAGCGTCGGGAAACTGTGCCACGGCACGCGATCATTCGGCCCCGCAGGCTGCATGCCCACGCCGTTGACGCCATGACAACCCTGACACGAGGGTATGCCGCGCGCCGGATCGCCGTCGACATACAGCTTGCGCCCCGTCTCCGTGGCCTGCGCGCTGGCCGCAGCATTCGCGGGCCGCGCGGCCTGCGCCGCGAAGTAGGCGGCGATGTCGCGCAGGTCAGCATCGCTCAGCGAGGCCAGAAACGGCGCCATCACCGCGCTCACGCGCTGACCGCTCTGATACTGCAACATCTGCTGATAGTTGTACGTTGCGTTCTGACCCGCCAGCGCCGGAAACGCCGCCACCATCGAGTGACCATCAGGCCCATGACAGGCCACGCAGAGCGCGGCCTTCGTGGCGCCCGCCTGCGCATCGCCGGTGATGGCGGGCACGCTTCGCAGGTCTTGCACTTCAACGGCGAGCGCAGCAGCGCCTGCGCAGAACAACAGCAACGCGGCAGCCGGAGTGATGAGGCGCAACTTCATGGCACATACCTGAACATCAAGCCGACGAGGCCGGCGTCGTAATCCGTAGCAGGGCCACGGTCTGTGTAGACGCGATGGTCGTAGGCCAGCGCGGTGTCGAATCCGGTGTAATGCCAGTCGGCGAACTTGCCGTGTTCGTAACGACCGAACAGCCGCGCGCTCCACTGTTTTGAAAGAGTCTGCGTGATGCCCAGATCAAAGCTGTGCGTTCGATAGCGGGTATCGGGGAATTGCGAGATGGTGGCGGCAAAAGCCTGTTGTGTGGCGCTGATCGCGCTGATGGAGGCGTAGTCGTAACGCAATCGTCCACGCGAATCGTTGAGGTTGTAGCCGCCATCCAGTTTCGTGCGCGACCACTGATACGTAAATTGCAGGTTCGCGTTCAGTGAGCGCTCGCGGTCGCTCTCGTTCCATACATTGGCGAGCGGATACTTCGGGCCGCCGAAGGTGGGATCGGCGTTGCCGGGATCGCTGGCAACCAGCCCTTCGTTATCGGCCACATTGGCCCAGCGCATTTTGGAGAATGCCGCGCTGGCCGAAGCGTTCAACGTCAGGCGCGGCATGGGCTGGTAGTCCCATGCCAGCGTCAGCCCGGTGGCGTTGTCGCCCTTGCGGCCAATCTGCGTGTCATAGCTGTTGTATTGACCATGCGCAGTGGCTGACAGCGTCGTGGCTTCGCCCACCGGCAGCGTGTAGATCAGCCGGAACTTGTGCTGATCCCGATCGCTGAGGTCGAATTTGCGCATCGCATCGGTGGTGAACGCGAACAGCGAGGCTTCGCCATTGGCGGTGTCGGGCATCACGAAGCCCGGCAGCGACTGCGCGTAGAAGGACGCATACGGAAAGTAGTTGTAATCACCGCCGTTGCGCGTGGCGTAATCGTAACTGGCCCGCAGCGTGCCGCCCGCGAATTGCCGACTGGTCAGCGCAATCTGGATGCGATGCTCGTTGGTGTATTCCACCTCGCGGAAATCCGGCTCGTAGCGTCGGAAGGTGTAGGTGACATTCAAAGTATTGCGATAGCCCATCTGCAAGTCGCCGCCCAACTCTGCGGTGGTGTCGGTGTAGCCCACCGGGAACGAGCCGATCTTGGCCGGGTACGACCAGTACGCCGGGTTGTTGGGATTGAACAGGCCCATTTCGCCCGGCACCACCGTGCCCATCGAGCCGTTCAGCGTGATGTAGCCGTAGTCGCCGGTCAGTGGGTTGAACGCCTGATAGCGAAGCTTGTTGTCTTCATCGTAGCGGCGCAGTTCCAGATGCCAGCCAAAGGTGTTCGTGGGGTGAAAGCTCAGCTTCGCATCGAGCAGCAGTGTATCGATGCGCGCTTGGGCAGTGGACCGCGACAGCGACGCAGGCGTGTTCCAATCGGCGCAATTCACGACGAAGGGCATGCCCGAGATGCCGACCTGCCCCGGCGCCGCGCAATTCAGATTCAGACCAATGGGATCGTTCTGTCGCATCGTGCCCAATGCGGCGGTGAGCGACAGATCGCCGCGCTGCGGCAGTGTGCGCCCCAGTTCCACACGCAGATTGTGCGCGTCGTTGTTGGGGTCGAGCGAGAACTGACCTTCGGTGAGGATGCCCGCTGCGGGTGTGCCGGTGACGGGCGCAATCACAAACGGATTTTCGTAGGTGAACGTGGTCTTGCGATTGCGGAAGAACGAGCCGCTGTACACCGTGTTGAAGCGCCACACCTTGCCTGCGCGACGCAGGCCGGCGCTGACATCGGTGGTGCTGAAGTCGATGGGGCGCACGGTTTCCATCACGCCGCCATTGTTGACGAAGGGATAGTTGAAGAAGAACGGTCCACCCCAGAGCCGCGTGCCATTGCGCTGTTCGTTGGTGAGCGCGCCGTAACCGATGAAGCCGCGTCCCATGTCGCCTTCCAGACTCACGCCGGCGCGTGTGCGTGTGACGCGCAGCGTCGTGCGCGCGGCCGCATCGGAGGCGGCCTTCACATCGGCCGGAGTGCTGTTGCCGGGCGTGAGGTTTGCGGGCAGCGTGAGTGTGTCGCTGCCGATGCCTTCCCAGAGCGGAAAGGCCGTGGTCGTCAGCGTATGCGGCATGTTGCGATAGAACGCCTCGACGCGAAAATCGCCGTAACGACCGACACGCAAACGCAGGAAGTTGTCGTCCTCGCTCAGATAGCTGGCGCGCGCTTCCAGATAGTCGCCGGTTTCGGGCTTCCACATGTCGAGCCACGCCAGACTCAGCGCGAAGCCGTTTTGCCAATCCGAATACTGGCGAAAGAACTGCGCATCTTTATCGCCGGTCTGCGTGATGTAGCCCAACTCAAGGCCATTGGTGTAACGCCAATCGCCCAGCCCCTGATCTTCCGGCACGGGGGAGGGCGCGGTGTACAGATCACCCGTCGGCGTGCGCGATACGCCGGCGCGCAGCAGCGAATAGCCCAGCAGGTCGCGCTGCATCAGCGCAGCGCCAAAGCCGCCCGGGTCGAGCGCATTGCCATATTGCAGGTCGCCCACGCGCGCACTGGCGCTGCCGTCGGCGGCTTGCGCCGTGTTGGCGGCCATCAGCAACGTGGCTACGGCCAGAGAAACAGGGGAGTACTGAAGCGGTTTCATGGCTTGTCCTCCTTACCTGTGGAACTTCGCGCCGGCCGCGTTGTTCGAGCCGTGGATGGTGGTGTGGCAACTCAGGCACGCCCGACTTATCAGGCGTTCATCGGGTGCGCCGCCATTGGCAAGGCCCGCCGGAGTTTGCAGATCGTTCGGATGTCTCACGGCGGTGTGACACTGCTGACACAACATGGGCACCGGCGCGGCCAGCAGCGTCTGCTGATTCGAGCCATGCGGATCGTGGCAGTTCATGCAGTTCTCGCGCACCGGCGGATGCTCGAACAGCATCGGTCCGCGTCTTTCCGCATGACAGCCATAACAGGTGCCGTTCGCCGTATCGGTTTTCAGCAAGGGCTTGGTGACCGAGCCATGCGGGTTGTGACAATCCGCGCAGGACATTTGTCCTTCCGGCAGCGGCATGTGCGAGCGGCGATTGAACTTGGCGCGAACGTCCTGATGACAACCGGCGCAGGTTTCGTTGATCGAGCGCTTGGCCATCAGTCCTTCGGGCGAACCGCGCGCCATCGGGTTGTGGCAATCGCTGCACGACAGGCCGCGCGTCTCATGCACCGACGACAACCAATGCTGACGCGCCCCGCCGGTATGACACCCCATGCACGCCTGCGTCTGCGTCTGCACCGGCGTGCCGCCTTCGTGCGTGAAGGAGATGATGGCGCCCTTCGTCGTTGGCGATCCGGCATGCAGCGAACCCGGCCCGTGACAGCTTTCGCAACTGCCCACGGCGCTTGCTCCGCCACTGCCCGCAGCGAACGCACGCGCATGCGTGGTGTGCGAGTACAGCAATTGCTCCTGGGTATGGCAGGCCGAGCAGGTGGCCGTGCCTATCGGCGTTGCGCCGGGCGCGCCCGGATTTTCGGCAACGCCTCCGTCGCCGGGAAGACTCGCGGCAAGCCGCGCCAGATCGGCGGAAATCTCGCGATAAACGGAGGTGTCGCCCGACATGTTCGTGGCGGGCAGGTCGATGGTGGGGGCGGGGGCCGCTGCCTGAGCAAGGTGGGCGTGTGAGGCGAGCAGCGCCAGCGCCAACAGCGCTGAGACTCGCCGGATCGGTCGTGCGTCAGTACCGCGACGCCTGAAAAAACACAGTCGCATCAAAGCTCCCTCCTTGGCAGCACTGCCTTTATACGAGCGTGGACGCAATGATGCAATTCTTTAGTCAGGAAACGATTCAAGATTGGGTAAACTGCGCCGTGGCCCGCGCCAGCTCCTCCGCGACGACTCGCCGTGAACCCCGCCAGGCCCGGAAGGGAGCAACGGTAACGGTCGATGCGGGCGCCGGAGATTCGGCTGGCGCGGGTCACCTTCATTTCAAACAAAGATGATTCTCACTTCATGAGCTACACGGCGCTGGCGCGCAAGTATCGTCCACGGTCTTTTGCGGAAATGTCCGGTCAGGAGCACGTGCTGCGCGCGTTGATCAATGCGTTGCAGGAAGGGCGCGTGCATCACGCCTTTTTGTTCACCGGCACACGCGGCGTGGGCAAGACGACCATCGCGCGCATCTTCGCCAAGTGTTTGAACTGCGAGACCGGCGTTACCGCCACGCCCTGCGGTGAATGTGCGGCCTGTCAGGACATCGACGCGGGGCGCTTCGTCGATCTGCTCGAAGTGGACGCGGCCTCGCGCACGAAGGTGGAAGACACGCGCGATCTGCTCGACAACGTGCAATACCTGCCTTCGCGCGGCCGCTACAAGGTGTACCTGATCGACGAAGTACACATGCTGTCTGCTCATTCGTTCAATGCGCTGCTGAAGACATTGGAAGAACCGCCGCCGCATGTGAAGTTTCTGCTGGCCACCACCGATCCGCAGAAGTTGCCGGTCACGGTGTTGTCGCGCTGCCTGCAATTCAATCTCAAGCGATTGTCGGTGGCGGTGATCGCCGTGCGGCTGACGCAGATCATGCAGATGGAGGGCATCGCCGCCGAGCCGGTGGCGTTGCGGCAAGTGGCGGTGGCCGCCGATGGCAGCATGCGCGATGCGTTGTCGCTGCTCGATCAACTGCTGGCGTTTGGCAGCACGCAGGGCATTACCGAAGCCGATGCACGCGCGATGCTGGGCACGGTGGATCGCAATCAGGTGTTGGGATTGGCGCGTGCGCTGGCCGGTGGCGATATCGGCGCGGTGCTCGAACAGGCGCGTGCGCTGGAACAATGGTCGCCCGACTATCAGCAAATGCTCGATGAATTGAACAGCCTGCTGGCGCGCGTGGCGCTGTATCAGGCGGCGGGCAGCAGTTGGGATGAAGAAGAAACGCCGGTGGAAACGCTGGCTGAATTGGCTGCTGCGATAACGGCTGAAGATTTGCAGTTGTACTACCAGATTGGCCTCTTGGGCCGGCGCGATCTGCCGCTGGCGAGTGATGTGCGCAGCGCCTTTGCGATGACGCTGGTGCGCATGCTGGCGTTTCGGCCCGGCGGTGTGGCCGACGCGCCGCCGGCGAGAGGCTCTGCGCCGGCAACGACGCCATCGCAGATGCGAAACGCATCGCCCGCAGCGATGGGCAGATCAACGGCCAGCGCAGCGTCAACGTCAATGTCCGCCTCCGCGCCCGCACTGGAACCGGCAAACTGGAACCACATCGTGGAGCTGTTGGAAGTGTCGGGACTGGCGCGTCAGCTTGCAATCAACTGCGCGCTGCTGGGCCGCGAAGGCGCAGTGGTGCGTCTTGCGCTCGATGCCCGAAGTCAGTCCATGCGCATGCCGGCCAGCGAAGACAAACTCGCTGCCGCATTGTCGAAGCTCTATGGTCAAACGCTGCGTGTTGCGATAGAAGTGGGTGTTGCCGCGCCGCAGGCAACACCAGCGCGCGAACGCGACCGGCTCAGCGATGAAGCCGCGCAGGCGGCGCGCGAGAGTCTCGACGCCGACCCCGCCATTGCCGTGATGCGCCGTCAATTCGGCGCAACGATATTCGCCGAGTCCGTCCGACCGAACCGTAACGAGGAGTCCTGATTCATGCGAGGCAACATTGGCAATCTGCTCAAGCAGGCGCAGGCCATGCAGCAGAATCTGCAAAAGGCGCAGGCCGAAGTGGGCAAGATCACGGCCACCGGCGAGGCCGGCGGCGGCATGGTGAAGGTGACGATGAATGGTCAGCACGAAGTATCGCGCGTGCAGATCGAACCGGCGCTGCTCACCGAAGATCGTGAAATGCTGGAAGACCTGATCGCCGCAGCGATCAACGACGCCACGCAGCGCGTTGGTGCGGCGGTGAAGGAAAAGATGTCCAGCGCAATGGCCGGCATGCAATTGCCGCCCGGGATGTCGTTGCCGTTCTGAAGAAATGAAACACGCTCCCGCGCTGGCGCGACTGATCGAAGCGCTGCATGCACTGCCCGGCGTGGGTCCGAAGTCTGCGCAGCGCATGGCCTTTCGTCTGTTGCAACAACAGCGCGACGCGGCGCGCGAACTCTCGCGCGCATTGGAACATGCGCTGGGCGCAGTGACGCATTGCGAGCGTTGCCGCATGCTGGCCGAAGGCGCGCTGTGCCCCTTGTGCGCAAGCCCCGCGCGCGACGACTCCCAACTTTGCGTGGTGGAATCGCCCGCCGATGTGATCGCCGTGGAAAACTCGGGCAGTTTTCGCGGACGCTACTTCGTGTTGATGGGGCACTTGTCGCCGCTGGATGGCGTTGGTCCCGATCAACTGGGCATGCCGCAATTCCTGGCGCTGCTTGAAGGCGGCGCGGTGCGCGAGGTGATTCTCGCCACGAACTCCACCGTGGAAGGCGAGGCCACCGCGCATTTCATCGGCGAGTTGGTGCGGGCACGCGGCATTGCCGCCAGCCGCATCGCGCATGGCGTGCCGTTTGGCGGCGAACTGGAATATGTGGATGGCGGCACGCTGGCGCATGCGTTGCAGGGGCGGCATGGCGTGAGTTGACGCCTGCCGGCATT
>JAITMN010000161.1 GCA_031277355.1 Nevskiaceae bacterium
GCTCGCGACGCCGACGGCGACACGCTGAGCTATTCGATCTCGAACAAGCCCTCCTGGGCCGTCTTCAGCATCGCCACAGGGCAGTTGAGCGGGCAACCCACCTCATCGCAGGTGGGCAAGACCGACCGCAACATCGTGATTTCGGTCAGCGATGGTCAGGCCAGAGTGTCTCTGCCCGCGTTCGCGATCACGGTGAGCGCAGCGCCGATTGTTACCGCGCCGATTGTCGTGGCGAATCCGACGCCGAATCCGACGACGCCGAATCCGGCACCGAGTCCGCCGCAAAATACGTCTTCGGGCTCATCGAACACGTCATCGGGGAACACCTCTTCAGGAAATACCTCTTCAGGAAATACCTCTTCAGGAAATACATCTTCGGGGAATACTTCTTCGGGAAACACCTCATCGGGGAACACTTCCCCAGGCACGAGTCAGACGCCGGCGACCAACATCCCTCCTCCGCCCCCGCCCACCACCAGCGGCACTGCGACGGTAAGCTGGCTACCGCCTACGCAGAACACCGATGGCACGGAACTGGTCGATCTGGCCGGCTACCGCGTCTACCACGGCACGAACCCGAACTCACTGACCGACGTGCGGATAATCTCAAACCCCGGTATCACGCTCTTTGTGTTCGACAACCTGGCCAGCGGCAGGCACTACTTCGCGGTGAGCGCGGTCAACGCCGGCGGCACGGAAAGCTCGTTGTCGGAGACGCACTCCAAGTCGATTCCGTAGACGACCAACCTTCAACCTTCGGCCTTCTGATCGCCATACCCTTCGGCATAGCCATAGCCGTATCCATAACGGCCTTCGGAAATGCCACGGCGGCCCTGATTGAGCACCACGCTCACACGCACGCGCTCGCCCAGCGATTCGACCGCATCGACCACCGCATGGCGCGGCGTCTTGCCCGCACGCACCACCAGCACCACATGACCCATCGACGTGGCCAAGGCATTGGCCTCGCTGGACACCAGCAGCGGCGGTGAATCAAACAGCGCGATGCAGCGCGGATTGCGCGCAATGATCTGCGCGGCAATCTCCCGCATGCGAACACTCGACAGCAATTCCGTGGCCGCATCGCTGCGCGTGCCGGCCGGAAGTATCGACAGCCCCGCCACGTCGGTGGGCAGGATCAAATCGGCCACATTCAAGCTGCGATTGGCCAGCAGGTCCATCAAACCCGGCTGATCCTCCACGCCGAAAATCTTGCTGACATGCGGCTTGGCCACATCGCCATCCACCAGCACCACCGAACTGTCTTTCTCGCGCGCCAGACTCAGCGCCAGATTGATGCTGGTGAAGGTCTTGCCATCGCCCGGCAATGCGCTTGCCATCATCACCAGACGCGGGCTGGGCAGGTCGGCTTGATCTTCGGGAACCGGCTGAAACGCCAGTTCCAGCAAGGGGCGCTTGATCCGGCGGTATTCGTCGGCGAAGCGACGGTCCTGCTGTGTTTCCGGCAGATAGCCCGCCAGACGCAACGCCCTGCGGTCGATGAACAGGCGCGGCTCGGTATGCGCAGAATCCGGCGCAATCGACACGGTGGCGATGGGCGGTGGCGATGCCGAGCCGGTGGAAGCCGGCGCATAAGCCACAACGTCAACCGGGCTTACCGGCGCAGGGCCTGCGCCACGGCGGCGCACTTTATCAAGGGCTCGTTCTACGACGCTCATCAGCCGGCACCTCCCAAATGGAAGCGAACTCCGAGTCGAGACAGCATCACCGCTACCAGCAGCCCCACCACCAGCACCGAAAATGCGCCCGCGAAACGCAGCAGTTCCGAGCGAGTCTCGGCGCGCAGCCGGTCGGGGAAGGCCGAACTGACAACGCCCAACACGGGCACACTGAGCATCTCCTGCAAGCCGCTGAGCGAGCCGATGACCGGATTCAGCAGGTGCAGCCCATAGCACAGCGCACCACCGGCGCCGGCGGCCACAATGAACACACCGGCCAGCATCAGCAGACGCGCCGGCGACACCGGCCCAAAGGGCGCCGTGGTGGGCTTCACCACATCAAAGCGCACGGAACCGGCGTTATCGGCGCGCTCGCCGAGCCGCGCCTTTTCGTAGTTGGCCAGCAACGTGGTGTACTGCGCCTTGTTGAAGTCATAGTCGCGGTTCAACTGCGCATATTCGGCTTCCACCTGCGGCGCCACGTCCAGACGCTCGCGCAACTGCGCCGCTCTGGCCTCGTGCTGCACCAACTGATTGCGCAGTGAGGCGATCTCCACCTCGACCTGATTCAATTGCAGCATGATGTTCTGATACACCGGATTCAGACTCGCGCCGCTGGCAGCGGCCGCGCCGGCATCGCCACGACGCAGGCTCTGGATTTCCGCCTCGCGCCGCTCGTTCAATTCACGCAATGTGTTGCGTGCGGCAATCACATCCGGATGCTTCTCGGTGAAGCGTTGCAGCAGATCGTCGATGCGCGCCTGCGTATCTTTGATGCGCGTGAGTGTGTCGCTGCCGCCGATGGCTCCACCGGTCGACGTCACGCCCGTGGCCGCACTGATCGCCGCCTCGCCTCGCGACTGGCGGTTCAACTCCGCGCGGCGCGCTTCGGCAATTTTCAAATCGTTGCGCAGTTTGGCAGCCGCATCCAGTTCGGCTTGCATCTGTCCGAAATATCCGCCCTGCTCGGTAGGCATCAGACCAATGTTGGCCTTCTTGAAATCCGCCAGGCGCGTTTCGGCCTCGCTCAGCTTCACCTCGTAGGAGCGAATCTCCTCCTCAAGGAATTTCTGCGCGTTTTCACTGCCTTCCCGGCGCTGACCCAGTACGTCTTCGATGAAGGCGTTCTTCACTGTTTCGATCACGTCAATGGCGCGATCACGCTGCGCGTCTTGATAGGCAAACGAAAAGATCACGTTTTCGGCGTTGCCCTGGACGTATTCCACCTCCACGGTCACGCCGCTGGCAAGGCCCTGCAGAATTCCTGCCACCTTGACCTGATCAACGACGTCATCGGTGAGCAAGCCCGCCGTGCGCGCAATGCGCTCCAGACTCGGCCCGGACAACAGCGACTGACCCACGCGATTCAATTGCGCGACGACATCCTGCGCCACGGTAAAATCCGTGACGTACGGACGCAGCGCCGTGGCGTCAACGGACAGACTGGCCGCAGCCTCGTAACGATCAGGCAACGCAAACACGGCAGCCCATCCCAGCAACGCAACACCGGCAGCAAGCGCCAAGCCCAGCCATCTGTAACGCCAGGCGCTGCGTGCCTCGTCGTATAACCTGACGACGACTTCCTTCATATAGACCTCACTAGGTCCAGGCCGACCATCGGCCCTTTGGCGAATTTCACGGCGGCAGTGTAACAGAGGCTTTCGACGCCGCTGCTTGACGCACGTCGCATCACGGCAAAATGGCCTCCACGAACGCAGCGTCGCAGCACATTGTTCGGCAATGAGATCGCCGTCACAAAGCCGCTGTCTCGACGCCAAAATCATTCTCACAACGCGACCGTCGTCACATTGAGACAGTTGTCGGCACCGCGTCGAGCCTGTAAGTTTGTCCCCAGTTTTTTGGCAAATCCGTCGCGAGGCGGAGACGCAAAGCTTCCGGTCTGCACACATGCAGATAGCGGGGTTGCCGGTCGGAGGCCGTACCCTTCGATTGTCAGCTCACTGAAGGTTTTGCGGATGTAAACCTTGAGGAGAGCTGACATGTCGACGACGACGCATCTGTGGTTCCGGGGACTCTGGGCCGTTCTGTTGACCTTCGGCCTGTTGGCCACCGCCAACGCCGCCACACCCACCATCAGCGGAAACCCGCCCACCTCGATAGCCGTGGGTTCCACCTACAGTTTCACTCCCAGCGCCAGCGACCGCGATCGCAACACGCGGCTGAGATTCTCCATCTCCAACATGCCCCGCTGGATGAGCTTCGACTCGAACTCCGGCCGCCTGTCCGGCAAGCCCACAAACTCCAACGTGGGCACCTATCGCGACATCCGAATCACGGTGAGCGATGGCCGAAACAAGGACTCGCTGCGATCCTTCACGATCACCGTCAAGGCCGCCACGAACACCGCGCCGACAATCAGCGGCACGCCTGCCACCTCGGTGAAGGCCGGTTCCAGCTATTCGTTCACGCCCACCGCCAGCGATGCCAACGGCGACGCGCTGAGCTTCACGGTGCAGAACAAGCCCTCGTGGGCCACGATCAACGTCTCCAACGGCCGTCTGTCGGGCACGCCCAGCAGCTCGAACGTCGGCACCTACTCCAACATCGTGATTTCGGTCAGCGACGGCAAGACCAGCACGCCGCTGAAGGCGTTCAGCATTACGGTTGCCTCCGCCGTCACCAACACCACGCCGACGATTTCGGGCACGCCGAGCACGACAGTTCAGGCCGGCTCGCGCTATTCCTTCACGCCCACCGCCAGCGATGCGGATGGTCAGAAGCTGACCTTCGCGATCACGGGCAAGCCGGTCTGGGCCGCTTTCGACTCCGCCACCGGCGCGCTGACCGGCACGCCGGATTCCTCGCGGGTGGGCACGTACTCGAACATCAAGATTTCGGTCAGCGATGGCTCGGCTTCGCGCTCGCTGACGGCCTTCGCGATCAACGTCACCGCCGTGGGCAGCGGCTCCGGCGCCGCCACGCTGAGCTGGTACGCCCCGACGCAGAACACCGATGGCTCGGCGCTGACGAACCTGAGCGGCTACAAGGCCTACCACGGCACCAGCGCCAACTCGCTCACCGACGTGCGCACGATCTCAAGCCCCGGCATCACGACCTTTGTGTTCGAGCAGCTCCCGGCCGGCACGCACTACTTCGCGGTGGCGGCGGTGAACGCTGCGGGCGTGGAGAGCGCGCGCTCCACCGTGGTCAGCAAGGTGATCCGGTAAGGCAAGGGCAACGAGTCCCGGCGCGGTCTTCTCCTCACCGCGCCGGACACGACTTGAAAAAAAAGCGCCGGTTCACGGCGCTTTTTTTGGTCTGGCGATTTCAGCCAGTGCAGCGCTTTTCAGCGCTTGCCAATCTCGACGTAATCGCGCTTGCCCGGCCCGGTGTACAACTGCCTCGGACGGCCAATGCGCATCGCCGGATCAGCGATCATCTCCTGCCAGTGCGCCACCCAACCCACGGCCCGCGCCACGGCGAACATCACCGTGAACATCGCACGCGGGATGTTCAGCGCGCTGTAGATCACGCCGCTGTAGAAATCCACATTCGGATACAGCTTGCGCTCGACGAAGTAGTCGTCCTTCAGCGCGATCTCTTCGAGCTTCAGCGCCAGTTCGAACAGCGGGTTGTTGGTCTGACCCAGGCTCTTGAGCACCTTGTGACAGGCGGCGCGAATGATCTTCGCACGCGGGTCGAAGTTCTTGTACACGCGATGCCCGAAACCCATGAGGCGAAAATGGCTGGATTTGTCCTTCGCCATCGCCAGGTACTTGGGAATGTTGTCGACGGTGCCGATCTGTTCCAGCATCGCCAGCACCGCTTCGTTGGCCCCGCCATGCGCCGGACCCCACAACGCCGCTACGCCGGCGGAAATCGCCGCATAGGGATTGGTGCCGGTGCTGCCGGCCAGCCGCACCGTGGACGTGCTGGCGTTCTGCTCATGATCCGCATGCAGGATGAACAGCAGGTCGAGCGCCTCGGCCGCCACCGGGTTCACGATGTACGGCGCGCAGGGCACCGCAAAGAACATGTGCAGCAGATTCTCGCAGTAGCTCAGATCATTGCGCGGATAGACGAAGGGCTGGCCCAGCGAATGTTTGTGCGCGGCGGCGGCAATGGTCGGCAGCTTGGCGATGACCCGATGCGCGAAAATCTCGCGGTGACGCGGGTTATGGATGTCCATCGTGTCGTGATAGAACGCCGACATCGAGGCCACCACCGCCGACACCATCGCCATCGGGTGCGCGTTGTGATGAAAGCCATTGTAGAAGCGCAGCAACGACTCATTGATCATCGTGTGATGACGGATGTCGTTGGTGAACTTGTCGAGCTGCCCGGCGCCCGGCAACTCGCCGTTGAGCAGCAGGTAGCACACCTCCATGTAGCTGCTCTTTTCGGCAAGCTGCTCGATCGGGTAGCCGCGGTGCATCAGCACGCCGGCGTCGCCGTCGATGTAGGTGATCTTGCTGTCGCAGGCGGCGGTGACGCCGAAACCTGGATCAATCGTGAAGGCGTCAAATTCCTTCGGCAGCGATGCAACATCAATTACATCGGGACCTAGGGTGCCCGAACGAAAAGGCAACACCGCCTTTTTGCCGGAGCTGACTTCCGTGAGCTCGAACTTCTTGTCTGCCATGGGCTTGAACCTGCGAAACGTAGCCGATCAAGCCTACACTAACATCGAGGCTTGTGCCGATACGGGCTTATGCCGATACGGATCGGCTCGCATAGCGCTTGCGGAATTTATCGACGCGACCGGCGGTGTCGACGATCTTCTGCTTGCCCGTGTAGAACGGGTGACAGTTGGAACACACTTCCAGTTGCAAGTCGTGATCCAGCGTCGAGCCGGTTTTGAACGTGTTGCCGCAGCTGCAAACAACGTTGATTGCCTTGTACTCGGGATGGGTCTCGGCCTTCATGATGCGCTCCAAAAAGGGGCGCGCAGTCTACCGGGGAGTGCGCCGGGGAACAACCACCCGATGAAGTCTTTGAGACAGTTTCTCAAGACCGGGGCCACCCCCGCCAAACTCCCGCCCGCCTTATCCACAAATTCTGTGGATAACTCTGTGTACGGCGAAGTGGGCCTCGGCACGGGAATGCTGGAAAACAGCGAAAATGCAGCTTTGGTTAAATTGTGACCAGGGTATTTCACCCTAATTCTTCAATGAGTTACGAATGACTCATGTCACACAAGGGTGCATATCGCGTGTAACAGTGCAGTTTCTGGCCCGCCGGAGGCTGCTGTGGATATAAGGCCCTCCCCGCAGTGCAAAATCGCCTAACTGCTTGCCGAATCAGCCGATTCCTGGCGTGGCAAAAAAGCACCAACCACGTCATTGAGGAAACGCTGGCCCAGCGGGGTGGCCTGCCAGGACTCGCCGGAGTGGTCGATCAGCCCCTGGGACGATAGCCGGTCGAGGACGGGCCGCACCGCCGCGAAGGGGTGGCCGGTACGGGACTGAAACAGCTCGGCGGTGAAACCGGCGTTCAGGCGCAGCGCGTTGAGCATGAATTCAAAGGGCAGGTCCTGCGGCGGGAGCGGTCGCCACTGCGGGCCATCGGCGGCGCTGGCGAGGTAGCGGCGCGGTTCGCGCAGATGCGTGCTGCGCAGGATGCGCGAGAGCTGCTGCGTGAGCTTGCCGTGCGCGCCCGCGCCCAAGCCGATGTAGTCGCCGAAGCGCCAGTAGTTCAGGTTGTGGCGGCACTGGCGGCCCGCGCTGGCGTAGGCCGACACCTCGTAATGCGCAAAACCGTGCGCGGCCAGCAGCCCCTGACATTCCACCTGCATCTGCCAGCACGCCTCCTCGTCCGGCAACGGCGGCGGCTGCGCGGCAAAGCGCGTGCCGGGTTCCAGCGTCAGTTGGTAGTGCGACAGGTGCGCGGGCGCAAGCGCCAACGCAGCGGTGACATCGGCCAGCGCGCCGGCGATGGATTGCGCGGGCAGGCCGTACATCAGGTCGAGATTGAAATTCGGCAGCGCGGCGGCGTGCAGTTCTTCGGCGGCGCGCGCCACGTCAGCGGGGACGTGGATGCGGCCCAGCGCGGCAAGCGCGGTGGCGTCGAAACTCTGCGCACCCAGCGACACGCGGTTGACGCCGGCGTCGCGGTAGCCGGCGAAACGACCGCGCTCCACGGTGGCGGGATTGGCTTCGAGCGTGACTTCGGCATCGGCGGTGAAGGGCAGGTGGCGGCGCAGGTCGTCGAGTACGCGGGCGATCAGGTCCGGGGGGAAAAGACTGGGCGTGCCGCCGCCGAAGAACACGCTGATGACGGGACGACCGGCGAAGGCGGGGGCTTGCGCGGTGAGGTCGGCGTGCAGTGCGTCGAGGTAGCGCTCACCGGGGAGCGCTTCGCGCAGCACATGCGAGTTGAAGTCGCAGTACGGGCATTTGCTGACGCACCAGGGGAAGTGGACGTAGACGGATAGCGGCGGCGGCTCCCAAAGGGGCGATGGAACGGGCGGCGAGGCTGATGCCCGTGACGCGGCACCCGCCAGGTTCGCGCCGCTCACCGCAGATGCGCCAACAGCGCATGCAGCGCGCGGGCGCGATGGCTCACTGCATTCTTCGCGGCGGCGTCCATCTGCGCCACGGTGATGCCCGCCGTGTTCGGCGCACCTTCGAGCGTCATCGCATCCGGAATGAACAGCGGGTCGTAACCAAAACCGCCCGCTCCTTTTTCAGCCGTTGCGATGCATCCGGTCCAACTGCCATCGGCCAGCAGTGGCGAGGGATCATCGGCGCTGCGCACCAGCGCAATCACGCAGCGATAGGCCGCCGTGCGACACGCATCATCAACGCCTGCCAATTCACCCAGCAGCTTCGCATTGTTCTGCGCATCGCTGGCGCCCTCGCCCGCATAACGCGCGCTGCGCACGCCAGGACGACCATCAAGCGCGTCCACTTCCAGTCCCGAATCATCGGCCAATGCCGGCAAACCCGAGACGGCAGCGGCATGACGCGCCTTCAGCAGCGCATTGGCTTCAAAGGTGTGGCCGGTTTCCTCCGGCGACTCGATGCCCAGCGCGCTTTGCAGCAGCACGTCGATGTGAAGCGGCGCGAGCAGCGCCAGCAATTCGCGCAGCTTGCCGGCATTGCCGCTGGCGAGCACGACACGCCGCAGCGCAGTGTTCACGCTACAAGCCCTTCAACCCACCGGCAGCGGCGCAGACAGCGCCGCGCGCTGCAACGCGAACAACTGCTGCGCGCCCTGCGTGGCCAGCAGCAGCAATTGATCCAACTCATCGCGACGCATCGCATGACCTTCGGCCGTGCCCTGCACTTCGATGAAGCCGCCGCCGCTGTTCATCACGACATTCATGTCGGTCTCGGCGGTGGAGTCTTCGGCGTAATCCAGATCAAGCACCGCGCGCCCGTCCACAATACCCACCGACACCGCAGCCACCTGCCCATACAGCGGACTTGCGATGCCCTTCGTCGCGGCAAGCTTCGCGCAGGCATCGGCAAGCGCCACATACGCGCCGCTGACCGACGCGGTGCGCGTGCCGCCATCGGCCTGCAACACATCGCAGTCGAGCGTGACGGTGCGCTCGCCGAGGGCCTTCAGATCAAGCGCAGCGCGCAGACTGCGGCCAATCAGCCGCTGGATTTCCTGCGTGCGGCCCGACTGCTTGCCCCTGGCCGCCTCGCGCGCACCGCGCGTGTGCGTGGCGCGCGGCAGCATGCCGTATTCGGCAGTGACCCAGCCCTGCCCTCGTCCGCGCAGAAACGAAGGCACGCCTTCTTCGATGCTCGCGGTGCACAGCACCCGCGTGAGCCCAAACTCCACCAGCACCGAACCTTCGGCCCAGCGCGTGAAGCCGCGCGTGAAACGCACCGGACGCATCTGCTCCGGGGAACGGCCATCCTGTCGCAGCGCGCCGGTGTTCATAGCACTCGCAGCGCGGCGGCAGAGGTGTTGTCGCTGGCCGCGCCGGCTGACCTCGTGGCGAAATCGGCAATCGCGTACAGCGCCGTGGGCAGCGCAACGCCGCAATACAGCGAAGCGGCGATATCCTCATCGCGCAGATTCGCCCAGAACCCGTCGGTGCACACCAGCATCGTATCGCCGGGGCGCATGCGCACGCAGCGGCTGATCGTCATCTCGGGAATCAACTGCTCACCACCCAGACAGCTCTCCACATAGTTGCGCATCGGATGATGATGCGCCTGTTCGGGACGGATCAACCCTTCCTGCAACAGCAGTTCCACATGGCTGTGATCGCGCGAGCGGTTGATCACCTGGCCATTGCGCAGATGATAGATGCGGCTGTCGCCGGCATGCGCCCACCAAGCCGTGTTCTGCTGCACCAGACACAGCGCGGCGGTGGCGCGCGGCCGATGCTCGACGGGCAGCAGCGCGCCAAACGCGGCGACCTCGGCATGCGCCTGCCCCATAGACAGATGCAGAAACGCCAGCGGATCAAGCAGCGGCGGGGATTGCTGCAACAGGCACGCGAGCACCACCGAGCGCGCCATCTCCGCCGCGTACGCGCCGTCGGCATGGCCGCCCATGCCGTCGAAGGCCGCGACCATCGCGACCTCGGCATCGGCGAAAACCGCCAGACGATCCTGATTTTCGTCACGCGATCCGAGCAGGCTGACTTCGGCGATTTCGACTTGCAAGACCTGTCCCGGTGTTCAGTTAAACTAGCCCTGTAGTATTGCACTTTCACAATGCAGCCAGGTAGGGCAGCCCATGATTCTCAGCATGACCGGATTCGCCCGCAGCGAGGCGGCTCTGGGTTCCGGTTCGTTGATCTGCGAGCTTCGCAGCGTCAATCACCGTTTCCTCGAAGCCTCGTTGCGATTACCGGAAGAATTGCGCGCACTGGAAGGCGAGTTGCGCGCCCGACTGCAACAGGAACTGCGACGCGGCAAGGTGGACTGCAACTTCACCTATCGCGCCACGGTGCAGGGCAGAGGCGCGCTGGAGGTGGATACGGCGCTGGTGTCGCGTCTGGTGCCGGCGCTGGCGCAATTGGCCGAAGCCACGCGCAGCATCACGCATCCCCAGCAATTGGACCTGATCGACCTGCTGCGCTTCCCCGGCGTGCTGCGCGAGGCCACCTCCGACACCGACGCGCTGCTCGGCGAAGCACGCGCAGTCTTCGCGCAGGCGGTCACGGACTTGAAGGCGATGCGCGCACGCGAAGGCGCGCGACTGGCCGAAGTCATCGGCACGCGCTGCGATCAACTCTCGGGGCTGGTTGCGCAGGTGCGCGCACGCCTGCCCGAAGTGCATGCGGCGATTCGCGCGAAGTTCGCCGAGCGCCTGGCCGAACTCAACGCCGCCGTAGACAGCGACCGCGTGGAGCAGGAAATCGTGCTGATGCTGCAAAGGCTCGACGTGGCCGAAGAACTCGACCGTCTCGACGGCCACCTGACCGAAACGCGCAAGATCACCGCCAGTCCCGAACCGGCGGGGCGGCGTTTGGATTTTCTGATGCAGGAGCTCAATCGCGAGGCCAACACGCTGTCGTCGAAGTCGCAAGACCTTGCCATGACGCGGCTGGCGGTGGACATGAAAGTGCTGATCGAGCAGATGCGCGAGCAGGTGCAGAACGTGGAGTAAGCGGCGCTGCCGCGCGATGCGCGGAGCGGCCGGCGATTGGACTATCATTGTTGATTCCATGATTGCGTCGATTCCATGACCGCCCAGCTCTATGTGATCTCCGCTCCTTCCGGCGCGGGCAAGACTTCGCTGATCCGCGCACTGCGCGAGAAGCATCCGCAACTGTTGCTGTCCACCTCGCACACCACGCGCGCGCCCCGGCCCAACGAACAGCATGGCCGTGAGTATTTTTTCGTCGATAAATCTGCCTTCGAGCAGATGATCGCCGCCGGTGAATTTCTCGAACACGCGCAGGTCTTCGACAATCACTACGGCACCAGCCAGCAGCAGTTGAAAGACAAGCTCGCCAGCGGCGCCGACGTGGTGCTTGAAATCGACTGGCAGGGCGCGCGTCAGGTGCGGCGTCTGCTGCCGGCTTCGCGCTCGATTTTCATCCTCCCGCCCTCGCTGGAGGCGCTGCGCACCCGCCTCACGACCCGCCAGACCGACAGCCCCGAAGTGATCGCCCGGCGCCTGGCCGACGCGGTGGCCGACATGGGCCACTACCGCGAATTCGACTATGTGATCGTCAACGACGACTTCGCCCGCGCGCTGGCCGATCTGGAAAAAATCCTTGCCGGTCAAGGGGAAGCCTGGCGCTCCGGCCGCCCGGAACTTTCTGGGCTGGCCGGCGATCTGCTACACTGATCGACCTTTCACCCGAAGCCCTCAGGATCGTCCATGGCCCGCGTAACCGTCGAAGACTGTCTGCACAACGTCGACAACCTGTTCCAGCTGGTGCTGCTGGCGTCGGCCCGCGCCCGGCGGCTGGCCAACGGCGCAGAGCCCACGGTGGCCATCGACAACGACAAAGTCACGGTGATCGCGCTGCGTGAAATCGCCGAAGGCAACATCACGCCCGAGATGCTGTTGGAACCCGAGCCGGTGCCCGAGCCGGTGGTCAACGACATCGACGCGCAGCTTGAACGCTTCCGCGCACCGCAGTTCGGCCTCGGAGATTAACGTCCCCTGTTAACGCAAGGAGCGCGATCGTGGACTACTCTCCGTCGCTCCTTGGGTCTTCGCTGCTGGGGCTGATCCCCGGTTCCAGCGAACGGCGCGCACCGGGCCGGCATGAACTGCTGGCCAAGGTTGAAGATTATCTGCCCGCCGAACAAGTCGAGCGCGTGCGCTCGGCCATCGAATTCGGCGCGGCCGCGCATCTGGGCCAGAAGCGTCGCTCCGGCGAACCTTACATTGCGCATCCGCTGGCGGCAGCCGGATTGCTCGCCGATCTGCGTCTGGATGCAGACACCATCGTTGCTGCGATTCTGCATGATGTGATCGAAGACACGCCCGCCGCGAAGGAAGATGTGGCAGCGCGCTTTGGCAACGATGTGGCCGAGATCGTCGATGGCGTAACCAAACTCGATCAGATTCAGTTCAAGAGCCGCGAAGAAGCGCAGGCCGAGAGCTTTCGCAAGATGCTGCTGGCGATGGTGCGCGATCTGCGCGTGATCATGGTCAAGCTCGCCGATCGCACGCACAACATGCGCACGATCGGCAGCATGTCGCCGCAGCGACGAAGGCAGATTGCGCGCGAGACGCTGGAAATCTACGCACCGGTGGCCGAGCGTCTGGGCCTGTATTCGATGAAGCTGGAACTGGAGGACCTGGGCTTTCGCGCGTTGTATCCGGAACGTTACCGCGTCATCGAACGTGCGCTGAAACGCGCGCGCGGCAATCAGAAGGAATTTCTGGGCAAGATCGAAAAGGCACTGAAAGAGGCGTTGAAGAAAGCCGGCATCGAGGGTGAAGTCGAATCGCGCGAAAAGCACCTCTACAGCATCTACCGCAAGATGCGCCGCAAGCGCGCGCTGCTGGCGCAGGTGGTGGATGTATACGGTCTGCGCATTCTCGTGGATTCACCCGACACCTGCTATCGCGCGCTCGGCGTGGTGCATGCCACGTATCGCCCGATGCCGGGGCGCTTCAAGGATTACATCGCGATCCCGCGCGTGAACGGCTATCAATCGCTGCACACGACGCTGTTCGGTCCCAATGCGGTGCCGATCGAAGTGCAGATACGCACGCGCGACATGCATGGCGTCGCCGAGTCCGGCATCGCCGCGCACTGGAAATACAAGGCCGGCGCAACCGGAAGCGATTCGGCGCAGCAGGAACGCGCCCGCGCGTGGATATCGCACTTGATGGAGATGCAGGCCAGCGGCAATGCCGAAGAGTTCATCGAGAGCGTGAAGGTCGATCTGTTTCCCGACAAGGTGTATGTGTTCACGCCCAAGGGCGCGATCCTGCGTCTGCCGCGCGGCGCAACGGTGGTGGACTTCGCCTATGCGGTGCACACCGACATCGGCAATCGCTGTGTTGCGGCGAAGGTGGACCGACGACTCTCGCCGCTGCGCACGGTGCTGCGCAATGGTCAGACGATACAGATCATCACCGCCAAGGGCGCTTCACCGAATCCCACCTGGGTCAATTTTGTTGCCACCGCCAAGGCGCGCAGCGCGATCCGCCACTACCTGCGCTCGTTGCGCCGCACCGAAGCGGTGGAGTTGGGCCGGCAATTGCTCGATGCGGCGCTGGCCGATTTCAATTTGTCGGTGGATGATCTTGATGCGCAATTGATCGACGCCGCGCTGAAAGAATTCAGTCTGAAGGATCGCGACGAACTGCTGCAGCAGATTGGTCTTGGCGAACGGCTCGCGCCCCTGGTGGCACGACGCCTGTTGCCCAGCGACACCACGGTGAGCGGACGCACCACGCCGCTGACGGTGGCGGGCACGGAAGGATTGCTGGTCAGCTATGCG
Organism: Nevskiaceae bacterium; assembly: GCA_031277355.1. Taxonomy (GTDB): domain Bacteria; phylum Pseudomonadota; class Gammaproteobacteria; order Steroidobacterales; family Steroidobacteraceae; genus ZC4RG30. The sequence goes on from JAITMN010000161.1 coordinate 14,027, forward strand.
CGGTGCTGTCATCCGATTCCGGATGATCCGATCATTGCTTTTTTGTCGAGCGGTCGCGGCATCGTGATCCACCGCGAGACCTGCGCCAATGTGGAGGACTATCACAAGCATCCCGACAAGTGGCTGCCGGTGGTGTGGAAGGAAGATTTGACTCGCTACTTCAGTTCCGAAGTGCGCATCGAAACCGCGAACAAAGTGGGCATGCTGGCGGCGATATCCGCAGCCGTGGCCGGCACGGATACCAACATCGGCGAGGCGGCGGTGGCGCAGGGCGATGGGGAGATATCGACCATTACGCTTGAAGTGGAAGTGAAGGATCGCAAGCACCTGGCGCGCATCGTGCGCACGATCCGGAAAATGCCCGGAGTGCTGCGCGTGGCGCGGACTCAGAGTTCGAGGGGAGAGGCGGCAGGGTGACCTGGACGCGCCGCGAGTACCCGTTAGGCTTGCGAGTATCAAATTTAACTTTCGCAACCTAGGTGAAAAATGGAAATTTTTGTGTTTAGTTCAAGTAATCTCACGAACATATGTAAGCCCCCGGCAAACCCATCCTCTCCCACCCGATAGCCCGAGATAGTGTCCACCATTTTCAGGTGGACACCATGGCGAATACGGAATTGGCAGTTACCGACAGCAATCGACGTCGCAGGCGCAGTTTCAGCAAGGCGTACAAGGCACAGGTGGTAGCCGAGTGCGGGCAAGGGGCTTCGACGGCCTCGGTGGCACTGGCGCACGGGTTAAACGCGAATCTGGTGTGGAAGTGGGTACGCAGTGCACAGGCGGCCGGCGCACTGGCTGCGTCGCCGGCGTTCATTGCGATCAAACCTGCGGCCCTGCCCCCAGCAACCACGCAGCGCATCCAAGTGCGGCTTAGCCGGGGTGATATCCAGGTTGAAGTGCGTTGGCCGGTGGAGGAGGCGTCGGTGTGCGCGGCGTGGTTGCGGCAGATGCTGCGATGATTCGGGTCGATGCGATCTGGCTGGCCAGTCAGCCGCAGGACATGCGTGCGGGGATGGATACGTTGTTGGCGCGGGTGATCAAGGTATTTGGCTCGGCGCAGCCGCACCAGGCGTACTGCTTTGCCAATCGTAACGCCACGCGCTTGAAGGTTTTGATGCACGATGGGATAGGCGTGTGGCTGGCGGCGCGGCGCTTGAACCGGGGCAAGTTTGTGTGGGCCGCGCCGTGGATGGGCGATCATGTGGGGCTTGATGCCGAGCAGATGCAGGCGCTGGTGCTGGGCTTGCCGTGGCACAGGGTTGGCCGCGCGGGGGCGATCAGTGTGCTGTGATGGGGTGTAAATTGTTCGGCATCGCGCGTGCAAGAATCAATTCGTACAAGAAGCAATAGCGATGTACATCATGCGTTGGCACAATACCACTCATGATGATGAGCGCGCTGGAGTCCATCAACGATCTAAACGCCGCCCGCGCGCTGATCGCCAGTCTTCATCTTGAGCTGAGCAAGCGCGATGAGCATCTGCGGCAACGCGATGCACTGTTGGTTGACAAAGACCGCCAGATAAAACTCAAGCAAACGCTCATCGACAAGCTCACGCAAGAGATCGCCATCTACAAGCGCTTGCAGTTTGGCAAAAAGAGCGAACAGTTCCAGGGCGAACAAGGCAAGCTGCTGCTGGAGACCATCGACACGGACATGGCGGCCATCGAGGTGGAGTTGGCTGCGCTGCGCGCACCGGCGCCCAAACCCAATCCCGAACGCAAGATACCGCGCCGCGCCAAGTTGCCCGCCGATCTGCCGCGCGTGGACATTCGTCACGACTTGGAATCAAGCGCCTGCCCGTGCGGTTGCCCGATGCGGCATATTGGGGACGATGTGAGCGAGAAGCTGGACTACGCCCCAGGCCAGTTCACCGTCGAACGCCACATCCGGCCCAAGTGGGTCTGCCAGTCGTGCTAGACGGTACGCATGGCGCCCGTGTCCGCGCAGATCATCGACAAGGGAATTGCCACGCCGGGGCTGTTGGCCCACGTTGTGGTCAGCAAATTTGCCGACCATGCGCCGCTGTACCGCTTGCAGGGCATTCTGGCCCGCTCGGGGGTGATGATCCCGCAGTCGACCCTGGGTCAATGGGTGGGTGCGACCGGGGTTAGCCTGATGCCGCTGGTGCAAGCCTTGAAGGCCCAGGTTCTGCGATGCCCGATCCTGCATGCTGACGAAACCCCGGTCAGCATGCTTGACCCTGGCGCGGGCAAGACGAAAAAAGCCTATCTGTGGAGCTACGCGCCCACGCAGTTTGAAAGCTTGCGCGCCGTCATCTACGACTTTGCGCCCAATCGCGCCGGGGTGAACTGCCGAGACTTCCTGGACGGCTGGAACGGGGGTTTGATCACCGACGACTACAGCGGCTACAAGGCGTTGTTTGCCAACGGCATCGTCGAATTGGGCTGCATGGCTCATGCACGACGCAAGTTCTTTGATCTGCAGGTCAATGGCCAGAGCCTCGTTGCTGGGGATGCGCTGAGCTTTATTGGCGCGCTCTACGGCGTGGAGCGTGAAGCCAGCGATCTTGCCCCCGACAAGCGCCATCGATTGCGGCAGGAAAAATCCAAGCCCATCGCCGAGTTGTTGCACAAATGGCTCATCAGCCAACGCCAGCAAGTACCCGATGGTTCGGCCACGGCCGGCGCGCTGGATTACAGCCTGAATCGCTGGCAAGCCCTGACCCGTTATCTGGATGATGGCAGGGTTCCCATCGACAATAACTGGATTGAAAACCAGATGCGCCCTTGGGCGGTTGGACGCAAGAACTGGCTGTTTGCTGGGTCGCTGCGCGCCGGCCAACGCGCCGCGGCCATCATGAGCCTGATCATCTCGGCCAAGCTCAACGGTCGCGACCCTTACGCCTACCTCAAGGACGTGTTCACGCGCCTGCCCACGCAGAAAAATCATCTGATCGGCGAACTACTGCCGCATCGGTGGGCGCCCGCCGCCGGCGATTAGTTCATCGGAAATCCACAGAAAAACCAAACCCGTGTCAATGTGGGTTCGCCGGGGGCTTACGAACATATGGGCTGGCGTTGGAGCTAAGAAGTTGGCGGTATCGATGCTTCTTGCTCAGGATAAAGGCACTATAACTAAGTCTAAGGGTATAAAAATCGGCTCCCTTGGCCTCCTGTATTGTTCTGGAACCTAAGAATTCACGACTCCATTCATAATTCAATCCGCACCATCTCAAGAGTCCACGGTTACAGATATTTGGCCCGAAGAATGGGGTTTGCCTTTTGGTATTCTGCCTCTAGGCAGCCCTCATGTTCGCCTACACAAAGACAGGCTCTCGAAAGAGATGCCGTCGGCTAAGGAACCAGGCGCGAAGAAGTGGAACCAGATTCTCTACGTTCAACCTAACTTCTCCTTCCAATCATCAAAAATCAGTGCAGAAGATTGGGCATATATATTTGACTTTCTCAGCGCATAGGCACATACAGTTCTGGCCATTTCCTAGCCTAACCCCAATGGGGAGACTGCAAAATCTCTGCTTTTTAGTCTCTGTGCTTGTACGCTATCGATTTATAAGGGTGGCGGCTATGAGAAAGATGGATTTTGTAGACCACTCCCTAGTGGACTGGGTTAACCAACGTCGCGTGGGGTGTAACGTCTGGATTGAACTAGGAGTCAAGAGACATTGCAAGCTCCGATTCTTGTTTCAAGGAAAAGAACGCTACGAAGAGGCTTATCTTTTTTCGTTGCCTCGCAGTCAGTTGATAATGCTTTGCCGGCTCATCCTTCAGCAAGTGCTTGTTTCCAAAATCTATGCTCGCGTAAAAGCTTGCCTGAAACGCCTCCCGAAGCGGTCTCGATATGAGTTCGAACAGGGTAAGGAAGCAAACAGTTTCGTCTTGACCCCAAGACGTATGAATGTCGTACCGATCGCTAGTGGTTAGGCCATGAACCAATTCGTTTCGCATCTCCAGAAACAATTCTAAGCTTGCGTGGACGGTAGAATGAATCTCCCAGCTTGACTCAACTGCTCGCAGCATTTGGCCGAGTGTCTTGCGCTTCCAGTTCTTGACCAGCTCAGCGATTGTTAAATTTTTTCGATGCTCTGGCTTGACTATTGCACCAAGAATGAAAGAATGCGCTATGAGGTGCTCGATCTCCTGAACCCTCGCGATACAAATGCCTAGAATTGCAAAGAGGCTCATCTGCGAAGGCGAATAACGGTCTTCATGACCATAACGCTGAAATACTTTCACTGTACGAAATTCTGTCAGATATCGGCGACCGATTGTTCTAGGGCGAACAGGGCCATTCGGGTCGTTGGTATAGACCACATCATCGATTAGTGTTTCCCGCAGATGATCGCGTTCGCGGAAAGATGCGCCGAGTTGGCTTAAAAGCCATCTGTCTGCGTACCATGGCAAAGGATGCTTGATTCTTTCCTTTGCTCGCCGCCTGTCCCATTTGACGAACACTTCCTTGGGGATGGCTTTCACACGAATGGCACAAACATCGCCCTGTTCAAACCCACAGTACTCTACATCGACACGTTGGGCGCTCCGAGAATTGCGCGCGACTATGAAGCAGTCCTCGTCTCCGTCTGAGCTGGCCCAATAGAGGTTCCAGCCGGAATGTTTGAATTTCTCTCGTGGGGGTGCTTTCGACATGATG
>JAITMN010000299.1 GCA_031277355.1 Nevskiaceae bacterium
GACTACCCCACGCGCAAGGCCGACATGGATTCGCTGGAATTCATCAAGCTGCTGCTCGACAAGGGCGCCAAGCCCAATGCTCGCGTCACCGAGAGCACGGAAACGCGCACGGTGTTCACGAACCAGTGGCTGGATGAAGACGGCGCCACGGCCTTTCTGCGCGCTTCGCAGAGCGGCGACGTGCCGTTGATGAAACTGCTGCTGGAGCGCGGGGCCGATCCGCACATCAACACCGAACTGGGCGTCACGCCACTGGCGGTGGCGGCGGGCATCGGCTGGGTGGAAGGTGTTACGCAGGAATGGTCCACCGCGCAGACGGTGGAAGCGGTGAAGCTGTTGCTGAGCCTGGGTATCGATCCCAACTTCCAGGCCGAAACCGGACGCACCGCGCTGCATGGCGCCGCACACAAGGGCGCCACCGAGGTGGCGAAGATTCTGGTGGCCGCCGGAGCACGCCTTGATCTGCGCGACTTCGGCAACACCGACAATCGCGGCAGCCCCGAGCTTGCGGCGCACACCTGGCAGGCCATCGACTACGCCGATGGTCTGGTGCGCGTGGGTGTGCAGTCGGCCATCCCGCATCCGGAAACGGCGGCGGTGCTGCGTCAACTGATGATCGACGCCGGCATGGAAACGCCGCCCGAAGGCCGGACGCTGGATTCGATCTGCATCGTTCAGGTGTGTTCGGCCAATTACGATCCGCTGGACGTGAGCAACGACTGACCATAACCCCCATCAACCCAGCGCTGCCCTTGAGCGACGCGCCATCGCAAGCCATCAGGAGAACTCAAACGTGTGCAATAAAGCCACTTCAATGCTGACAGTAACCGGCGTGTTGTTGATTGCCAGCCTCGCCGCCTCTGTATCCTTTGCAGCCGATGGAGGACAGGGACGCGCCGCCGCCCGGCCCGCTGCGCAGCAACCACCGGCTGGCCCGGCTCCGCGAATGGCCAATGGCAAGCCGGACCTGAGCGGTCTGTGGAGCAACCCCTACACGCCAAACATGGCGGCCAAGGGAACCGTGCTCGACCCCAAGACACGCCAACCGCTGACATTCCCCCGGCAGGGCGAGGCGCTGCCGCAGGCCGCCGCCTCGGCTTCGGGCAATGCCCCGCGCACCTACGATCTGCCCTTCACCGAATGGGGGCTGAAGCAATGGGTGGAATACGATCCGGTGAAAAACGGCGACTACGCCGGCAGCTGCCTGCCCTTCGGCACGCCGCGCAACATCAATTCGCCGCATGGCGTGCTGATCACCCAGAACCCCGACGCCATCGCGTTTCTGTTCGAGCAAAACACCTGGTTCCATTGGGTGCCCACCAATGGGATGAAATGGCCCGCCGACCTGCCGGAGAGTTGGAATGGACTATCCACCGGACACTGGGACGGCGATACGCTGGTGATTGAAACCAGCGGCTTCAACGGCTACACGAAGCTCGACACCTCGGGCCATCCCCATAGCCGGGAGATGAAGATCACCAACACCTTCACGCGCAAGGACTCGCGCACCATCGAACACACGTTCACGGTGCACGACCCCAAGACCTACACCCAGGATTGGATGAACGTGCGGACGTGGCGGATACGGGACTACCCCGACGTGATGATGGAGTATTCCTGCGAGGAAAATAACGCGGGACTGTTCGACGGGTCGGTCACTCCCTGGAAGCGCCCCGAGAGCGTGGACTGAAACGCCACGGACAAAAAAGGGGCAGCGCCACGCGGCGATGCCCCTTTGAGTCAGTCACACTTTATTCGGACGCAGCGCTCGCCGCAGCGTTTTGACCCGCAAAAACGCGCTGGCCGGCCTCATTCAGAATGGTGGCCTGCCCGACATTGGGGGATTCCGGATTCTTCGCACGGGTGCCCGTGACGGTGACCGACTCTCCCACCTTCAACGTGTCTTTGCGCCACCCGGCGCGAAACAGCGTGTTCGGCGCGGCGCCTTCGACCTTGAACACCACGGATTTGCCGGTGTCCGGATCGACGGTCTCCACCTCGGTGTAGATGTGCGGGTTTCTCCAATCGACCAGTTTCACCTTGCCGGTGAACTTGATCGGCTTGTTGGCATCGAATTCGCCCGACACCGAATGGTGCGCCGTCAGCGGACCTGCCGCCAACAACACACCCGCGCCAACGGCCGCCAGACTCAGGAATTTTCGCATCACGCCAATCTCCTGGTTTCTCATGAATAACGATCAATCATCTCTTTTTGCCGTGAACGGACTCTTCTGATCGCCCTGCGTCCACGTTCCGTTCAGGACACGGCGGCGATTGGTGATGTCCTCCAGCTTCGCATCGACCACAACTTTTGAAACCGCGCCAGAGCGGTCTTTGTAGTTGGTTTCAAAGTGGACAGTCCAATTCGAGGGATTCAGCGAGGCGTTCTCCAGCTGGGACGAACGCAGCCCGGGGTTGACGATACCGCTGATGCTTTTTCCATCCCAGTTGAAGATCAGCGTGATCGGCGTGCCGCTCTCGCCTCCAAAATTGCCGTGCCAGGTTCCCTTCAGGGGAAAGCCTTCCTGCGCGAACAGCACGCCGCAGAACGTCAGGCCCAGTACCGAAGCAATTCGAAGCAGCATTTTCTTGAACGACACGTTACTCACCCACCAGATGTTCGGCATCGCGGTTATTTCCCTGACAGAAATACTCCTCGAAGTCTTCCTCGACGAAATAGATGTTGTGGCCGCCGGTCCAGGGCTTGGTGTAAGCGCCGGGGTCGTCGATGGTGGCCTCGTATTTCAGCGTGTCGTAATCGACGCGGGTGATGCGCTCGGTGAGGTGCAGCGCCTCGGTGTGCGGATAACCCGCGCGGGCAAACCAGAACTGCTCGTTGAAACCCACGGTGTCGATGACGAGCGTGTCTTTGTTTTCCCACTTGCCGACGGAGTGGCCCAGAAAGCCATTCACGAAGTCGCCGTCATCTTCGGAAGGATGCGGACGCCCGTCCATGTAGACCACGCGCCAAGTGCGCGGGCCACCGCCGGACAGAATCAGCACGCGCTGCATCTCCGGCAGTTCGTAGATCAGCAATCCGTAGGGGGTGTGGAACTGGCGCGGACCGCCCGGAGGCAGACAACGGGCATGTGGATCGTTTTTTTGCTGGTCGCGGCGACGCTCGTCGTACAGCGCTCTGGCCCAGGGCTGAAACGGGATTTCATCCAGTTCCAGGTTGGTGGACAGGTTCATGGCGCCGCCCTTACCGTGCAAGCCGCCCGTGCCGCTGTTCCAGAAGCCGTTTTTGCCCGGCGCTGCCGAAAGCATCACATGACCATCGGGCCAGCGGGGCGCGGGAGCGGACGGGGGCCTCTCTCCACGCGGCGCACCCAAACCTCCGGTGCGCGAACCGGCTGCCGGAGTTGGCCGTGAGGCCGCTTCGGCGCCAGCGCCGGGAGCTGCCGCAGCGGCAAGCTGTGCCCATGCCAAGGCTCCCGCAGCCGCCAACGGCAAAAGGGCCGACAAAAAGACGCGACTGCGTGACCGCATGAAGTGTTCCCCCGCTCTGCCGACGTTTACTTGGTCTGACTGGTGCTCGGCGTATCGCGGCTGGAAGCCGTGCCCAACGCCTGACCAGACGGCAGCGTCACGCTACGTGCATTGCCGTGAAAGCCGCCGGTCTTGGCGCGCGCGCCTTCGACAGTAACGACTTCGCCAATCTTCAACGTGTTCTTGTCCCAACCGCGCCCGCGCAGTGCGCCGGGAGCGCCCATTTCCATGGCCCAGTTGGTCACATTGCCCTTGTCGTCTTCCACGTCGATGTAGAAGTAGACGTGCGGATTGCTCCAGTCCACTTTCGTGATCGCACCGGTAAGCTTGAACTGCTGCTTGTCGTCGTATTCCGCAGCAAAAGAGTGATGTGCGTAAGCCGAACCGCTCGTTATCGCAATACCCAGCGCAACGAGCCCGAACCGAAGTGCATTACCCATAGTGCCCCCAGGTGGCTTGATATCTCAAATTCATATTTTGCCACAGTCGATGCCCAAGGCAAAACCTGATTCCGTCAGCTTGTGATGTTTTTCCGGCGTCGCAGCACGGGCAAATCCCTCCCCTGCCCATTGACGACTTATGTTATAGATCGCGGCCGAGCGCGAGGGTGACTTGTCAAAGCGCTGGAGAGGGGACAGCCGGTAGTTTCAGGGTTGCGCCGCGTCAACGGGGCAACGTGCGGGTGCATCTGCCACCCCGCCTCACACTCCCCTTCCTCTGTCTGACCGCCGGTGGCGGGCCTCGCGCCGGTTGAGTAAACACAACGTAGGGGAATCAGCTTATGAAGAGAGCTTTGCATCGCATGACGGTTGGCGCGTCGGTGGCCGCAGTTCTGGGCACTGCGGCCATGGCGACCTGGTCGCCGGTGGCATCGGCCGCCGACGATGAAGGATTGGCCGAAGTCACCGTCACGGGTTCGCGCATCCAGCGGCGCGACTATGAATCGAACAGTCCGATCGTTTCGGTTGATGCGGCAACGCTCGAAGAGCGCGCCGGCCTCAACGTCGAGACGTTCCTCAATGAAATGCCGAACTTCAACCCGGCCGCAACGCCGGTGGTCAGCAACCAGGTCGTGCAGATGTCGCCGGTGAACTCGGTGGGTATCGCCACGATCTCGCTGCGCGGTTTCGGCGCCAACCGCAACCTGGTGCTGGTGGATGGTCACCGGCCGGTGCCGATCAACTCGATGATGGTCACCGACATCAACAGCATTCCCTCGGCGCTGGTGGAGCGCGTGGAAGTGATTTCCGGCGGCGCATCGGCGGTGTATGGCGCCGACGCCATCGGCGGCGTGACGAACTTCATCACGAAGAAGAACTTCGAGGGCATGGAGTTCGACGCGCAGGTCGGCATCAACCAGGGAGGCGACGGCGAGGAGGTTCGCGTGTACTCGGTTTTCGGCACGAACTTTGCCGACAATCGGGGCAATGTGTCGCTGGCGCTGGAGTACTACGACCGGCAGGTGGCGCTGGAGAAGAACTATCGGTTCTACAGGAGAGCATGGAAGGATTCGCTGACTGGAAGCAACGACCTGGGTCCGTTTGGCATGACGCAGGTGAGCACCGCCGCGATTCCTGACCCGATAACGGGCGTGGCAGTCAACAACAGCGCGAACATCAACGCCATTCGGGCGATCTTCCGCGATGCGCCCGTTTATGCCGCTGATGCCGGACCTGGCGCTGGCCTTCAAACCTCGCCCTGCACCTTCAACACGACCACCGCCGCTCTTTGCAATGGCTCGTCGTTCTTCATCACGCCGGCAGGCACGCTGTTCACGCAGACCGGCAACAATCTGTATCGCTATCTGGAAGGCGGTGGCCCCGCGATAGATGGCGTGGAATGGGCGACACAGCAGGTATACGACAACTCGATCCAGCCCAACGGCCAGATCAAGGATCAGTTGAAGTGGAACCAGCAGGGATCCATGGCCGCAAGCCCGCAGAGCCGCTATTCGATCTATGGGTCGGGGACTTTCGACATCACCGACCGGATACAGTTCTTTGTGCGCGGCACCTGGAACCAGAACAGGACCAGCACGATCCTGACCTATGCCGGCACCACTGGCGGATGGGGCGTGACGATGCCCTACAACCCCACGACGGACAGCCCGGTGGATCCGAGTCTGAATTACACGGATCAGGCCGTGGTGACCGACATCCTCGTCAACCCGCAGAACTACGTCAATCCGAACTTCATCGCTACCGGAACACCCGGCGCGCAGCACCCGGTGTCGCTGGAAACGGCCGTGCTGTTGAACAGCCGCACCAATCCGGCCGGCAATTGGGGCGTTGGACTCAATCCGCTGTACAGCTTCGATTCGCGCTCAACGGAGAATGAAGCCAGCGTGTTTCAGGTGGAAACGGGTCTGAACTTTGATCTGCCGATCAAGGACTGGACCGCCGACATCTACTACTCGCATGGCGAGTCGGACACCTACACCCGCATGCTGGGTGTGGAATCGCTGTCGCGCCTGCGCGTGCTGCTGATGCAACCGGACTACGGTCGCGGCGTGACGCTGTCGGGCAACGACTTGAACACGGTGCCGCAGGGCACGGAGTCCACGCAGCTTCAATTCGGCGGCGGCGTGGTCACTTGCACATCCGGCTTCTACGACACGATCTTCAAGGGCGACGTGCGCCCCAGCGATGACTGCCGCAACGCCGTGATCGCAAGCCTGTTGACCGAGACGAAGAACTCGCAGGATGTGATCGAACTGAACGCGCAGGGCGGACTGTTCAACACCTGGGCCGGCGAAGTGCGCGGCGCAGCGGGCTTTCAGTACCGTCGCAACCAGTCGGAATTCTCGCCGGACATTCTGAACTCGATGTCCTCGTTCCTGGATCAGGTCGTTGGCATGTACCCGCTGGGATACTTCAACGCCGCAGCGTCGGTGCGAGACTACTACTTCGAGTTGCTGGTGCCGGTGGCCCAAGACCTGCCCTTCCTGCAGCGAGCCGAACTGGAACTGGGTGGCCGCTACTCGGATTATTCGGCGACCGACAGCACGTGGACCTACAAGGCCGTGGCGAACCTTCAGTTCACCGACTGGCTGCGTCTGCGCGGCGGCTATAACCGCGCTACGCGCGCGCCGAATCTGGGTGAGATGTTCCTGAGTGAGCAGGAGATCTTCCTGCGCAGCGGCGGCAATTTCGGCGATGCCTGTTCGGCGCGGTCGAACTCGCCCTATGGCGCCGCCAGTGTTGCGCGCGATCCGAACCCTGTCCAGAACTCAGCGCCTCCGCAGTTGGCTGCGGGTCAAACCGTGGAGGGCGCAACCAGCACGTACCTGATCTGTCAGGCACAGATGACGCTGGCGGGTGTTCAGCAGTACTACGGCATCGAAGGCGATCCCAACTATCCCGGAACTCGCGCCACACAGGGCGGCGGCGGCGCTGCCTGGACCATTCTGAAGGGCAATCCCGACTTGAAGTCCGAGAAGGCGGACACCTGGACGGCAGGTTTGGTGTTCACGTCCGTGGCCGAAAATCCGTGGTTCGCGAACCTCACGGCGGCGGTGGACTGGTGGAAGGTGAGCGTGAAAGACGCCATTCAGCAGTACTCGCTCGACTACGCCAACTATCTCTGCTACGGCACGCGGATCGTGTCGACTCCGCAGGAAGCGGCAGAGCAGGCGGCCACCGAAAACTGCCAGAACGTTGCGCGAAACACGACCAGTGGCGCTCCCACACTGATCAACATCGCCTATGACAACCAGGCGACGATTGCCACGTCGGGCATCGACGTGCAAGTGAACTGGGGCGCGCAACTGGCGGACCTTGGCGCAACTTCCATTCCGGGCGGCCTGAATGTGAACATCATGTTCAGCATGCTCGACTACTACAAGACGAAGCAGTCTGCGCTGCCCTTCGACGTGGAAACCGAATGGAAGGGATCGTTGGGCCCGACGCTGGTGGGAACCGATCCGGGCGCGTATTCGTGGCGTCTGAATACGGCGATCAGCTATCGGCTCAACCCGGTCAGCGTGAGCCTGCGTTGGAGACTGCTGCCCTCGGTGTGGAATGCGGACATGGCGAGCCAGAAGTCGATCATCGCCAACAACGAGCGGGTTGCCGCCACGGGCGAGGGCATGATGCTGACTTACACGCCGTCCACGGCGCTGAAGGCCGGCAGCTACAACGTCTTTGATCTTTCGCTCAATTGGGCGATCAACGATACGTTGTCGCTGCGTGCAGGCATCAACAATCTGTTCGATGTTCTGCCGGAGATCACCGGGGCCACGACCGGCGTGCCCTATGATCCGGCGCTGACCCTTCAGCAAAACATCGACAACCGCTCAAACGTCTGCACCGCCGAGCAAAGGGCGCTGGGCTGCCAAAGCCCCAACGGGTTCAGTCTGCCCAACTCGGGCCTGAACACGACCAACTTTGGCTTCTACAACCCGCTGGGACGAAGGTTCTTCGTGGGCTTCAAGGCGTCGCTGTAAGGGTGTAAC
>JAITMN010000056.1 GCA_031277355.1 Nevskiaceae bacterium
GCCATGCGCTCGACCAACTCCGCCTGACGCCGCTCGTTTTCCTCCAGCGCCGTCACGCGCGCTGCCACATCCTCCGGGTCGGTGGCGCGCACCAGTTTCGCCGCAGGCTTCGTGCCGCGTGCGCGTTCCAGCAACTCCCGCGACAGATCGAGGATCTGCGGCGTGAAGGCGAGGATTTGCTTCCAGGGGACGACCATGACGGTGAGACTAGGCAAGCCAGCCCCAACTGTCGAGTGCGCGAGGGCCGAGGATTCCCTGAGGCCGCATGGTTGAGGTTGCCTGATCGGGAGCACCTGACGCCACCCAATGCCGCCGAAGGCCGCCCCAACGCCATCCGACCCCACCAAACCCGCCTCAACCCCCGCCTCAAGCCCCCCCTCCGCCCCCTCGCGCGGCCGGTTTGGTCGCCGGACCGACCTGTGATGTAATTCCGCGCCCTACCTTGAGTCGGATTTCCTGCCAAATCCCTATGCCTTTACTTAGTTTCAGCAGGCTCTTGCGGCCTGCCGTGCGGTTGCTTGCGCTGCTTGGCGCGGTGGCCGTGATGCCGGTATCCGCCCAGGAATCCAATCTGATTGCGGTCGGCGATCTGCTGGCGAACACGATAGCCGGAGGCGGCCCCAGCAATATCCGCGGGGACCTGCTGCTGGCCAACGATGGCAACATCTATCTGGCCAGCTATGGCGGCGGCCTCACCGGCGGCGGCACCGTGGCGAGTATCGCCCCGGGTGGTTCGATGACGGTGCTGGGCGCGTTGACGGGCATCGGCGACATCGGCGCGCAGCCGTATGGGCGGCTCACGCAGGGAATCGGCGAATATCTTTTCGGCACGACCTACGTCGGCGGCGTCAACGGCTCGGGCACGGTTTTCCGTGTTGCGCCGGATGGCACGGTGGCGATGGTGTACACCTTCGGAAGCCGCCGGGAGGACCCCAAGCTCCCCTACGCCGGCGTGGCGCAGACCGCCGATGGCAGTCTCTACGGCACGACGTTTCGCGGCGGCGACAACGACGCCGGTGCGGTGTACCAGATCACCCCCGCCGGCGAACTCAATGTGCTGCATTCCTTTACCGGCGGCGACGGCGGCGAATATCCACTGGGCACATTGATCGCAGGCTCCGATGGCGCGCTGTATGGCACGACGCTGGGCAACAACACCAATCGCGGCACGGTCTATCGCATTACCACCAGCGGTGAATTCACCACGCTCTACAACTTCCCCGTGCTGGGGCAGTTCAACGCCAATGGCGTGGCGCTCAACGAAACCGGCGCCAATCCGCGCTCGGCGTTGCTGCTGGCGTCCGATGGCAATTTCTACGGCACCACCTATCAGGGCGGCGCCAATGGTTTTGGCACCGTGTTTCGCATGACGCCGCAGGGCGATGTCAGCGTCATACATCACTTCAGCGGCTTTCCCTCGGGAGGCGCCAATCCGCAGGCGGGTCTTTCCGAAGGCGAGCCCGGCGTGCTCTACGGTACCACCGAGCGCGGTGGTCAAACCAACATCGGTTCGGCCTTCCGTGTCACCACCGATGGAACATTCACGCTGCTGCACAGCTTCACTTCCAGTTCGGTCGATGGTCAGAACCCCTATGCCACGCTGCTGCCGGTGAATGGCGAACTCTACGGCGTCAGCTACAGCGATGCGTCCTCCGGCATCGGCGGGCTGTTCAAGATCGTGCTGCCCGATGCCAACGGCGCATTGCCGGTGCAGTTTTCGATTTCGGAGCGCCAGTTCGATCTGGGCGGCAGCGCAACGCTCACCTGGTCATCGCCCACCGCCACCAGTTGTACGGCGGCCGGTGCATGGAGCAGCGAAATCGGTACGTCGGGAGCCGAGACGGTCACACCTGAATCGCCTGGTTTCTACACTTATGTGCTGTCCTGCGTGGGTGAAGATGGCGTTGTGCGCAATGCCTACGCCTGGCTGATCGTCACTGCCACGGCTACGCAGGCGATTGCCGCCGTGGATGGCGGCGCTTCCGGCGGCGGCGCGATGTCGCCCTGGCTATTGCTGCTCGCCGCCGCGCTGCTTTCGTTCCGGCTCAATTTTTTCCGACAGAAGAACACGGGAGAGAATCGGTAAATGTCCGACAACATCACAACGCAGGACGCGATCCGCGCGCTGCTGTCCAACGCATCGGTCGAGATGACCTGCAAAGATACGGGCGATCTGGCTGAAGTGGCCCGGCTCGTGCCCGCAGGCACGGATATCTTCATCGCCCTGTTTCCCAATCAAACCTGGGACGATCTGACTGAAGCGGCCAAGGCAGTGCGCGAGCACGGCCTGAATCCCGTGCCGCATGTGCCGGCCCGCCGCGTGAAGAATCGCGCTGAAGTGGCCGAGATTGCGCGCAAGCTCACGCAGGTTGCCGGCGCGACGAAGATGCTGCTGATCGCCGGCGACATGCCCACCGCCGAAGGCGAGTACGACTCCACCATCGGCATCCTCGAAACCGGGGAACTCACCGCTGCGGGTATTCGCTCGATCTGCATGGCGGGTCATCCCGAAGGTCATGCACACATGACGCCCGATGCGCAGCGTCGCTTTGAGGCGCGCAAGGTGGAACTGGCGCAGCAGCAGGGCTTTGATCTCACCTTCATGACGCAGGTGTGCTTTGAATCCGAACCCATTATTGCGTGGGAACAATTGCTGCGCGCCAATGGCGTTACCACGCCGGTGCGCCCCGGTCTTGCCGGCCCCGCCAGCATCAAGACGCTGCTGCGTTACGCGAAGATTTGCGGCGCGGGCGCGTCGATCCGTGCGTTGACCAGCGGCAAGGCGGGCCTCGTTGGCGCGCTGCTCACCGATAACGGCCCCGAAGAAGTGGTGGTGCAGTTGTCCAAGTCGCAGGCCAGCGGCGCTTCGCATTTTGCCGGCGTGCATCTGTTTGCGTTCGGCGGCTTTTTGAAGACCTGCAAGTGGGTGTCGGCTGTGCAGGCCGGCCGCTACAAGGTCAACAGCAAGGGCGACGACTTCACCGTCTCGCTGTAATTCACTGCAAGCCACGCACGGGGCGACGCCAACGCAAGCGTCGCCCCGTTTCGTTTACTTGACGCTGTTCGTTTATCTGACGATCGCGTTCATGATCGCGCCGCCAAATTCCGCCTGCACCGGCTGCGCATTCTGTTGCAGCATGATCACGCCGACGATCTGTTCCTTCGGATCATTCCAGCTCATCGTGCCGTATGCGCCATACCATCCGGCGCTGCCATTGGAGCGCGGCAGGCGTGCCTTCGTTGAATCCAGCGTCACCGCAATGCCGTAGCCAAAGCCCATGCCTTCCTCGCCGCCGTTCATGCCGTGGAACAGACCCGGCACCTGATCGGTGCGCATCGCCTGCACCGTCTCGGGCTTCAGTATCCGCTTGCCATTGAACTCACCGCCGTTGAGCAGCATTTGCTCGAAGCGTGCGTAATCGCGCGCGGTGGAAATCAACCCCGCGCCGCCGGAGAGCAGCGTGGTGCTGGAAAACGCCGGCGGCGGCGCAGTGGCCTGCCACTGCCCCTGCTCATTGCGCCGATACAGCAGATTCATCCGCGATTGCGCCGAAGCCGGAACCACGAAGACGGTATCGTTCATCTGCAACGGCGTGAAGATTCGCTCTTTCAGATACACGTCGAAAGTTTTGCCGGAGACGACTTCGATGATGCGGCTCAGCGTGTCGAAACCCGCCGTGGCGCTATAAGCCCAGCGCGTGCCGGGCTGAAAATCCAGCGGTGCGCCGCCCAGCTTCGGAATGAAAGTGGCCAGTGTGTCGTTGGCTGCCAACGGCAGGTTTACCTGACGCGCGCCCACCCCGCCGCTCATCAGCCCCGACGTGTGCGTGAGCAGATCGCGAATCGTGACCGGACGCGCCACGCTCACCAGATCAACCGGCGTCGGCGGACCCGGCGGCGCCGCAGCGCCGGGGGGCAGCGGCGGCGGTTCGGCCGTGCCAGGCTTCAGCACCGCAACTTTCGTGTTGGCGAATTCGGGGATGTACTTCGACACCGGATCATCCAGCCGCAGCTTGCCTTCATCCACCAGCGCGAGCACGCCCACCGTCGTGACCGGCTTGCTCGATGAGGCCATGCGAAAGAGCGCGTCTTTGGGCATCGGCGTCTTCGCGTTCGGATCAAGATACCCGTGCGCTTCGTAGTGAACGACTTTCCCGCGACGCGCAACGATCGTCACCGCATTGGCAATCGTTCCGGCTTCGATGAAGCGTTGCATTGCAGCATTAATCTTTGCCAGACCTTCGGCGGACATGCCCACCGATTCCGGTGAAGCTGTGGGCAATTCCTGCGCCAGCACGCCCTGCATGCCCAGCGACGCCGCCAGCAATGCGGCAGCGCCACATAGAATATGTCGCATCATTTTCAGCTTCTCCCCCGAAGAAAACCGACCTAGCTTAGCGCAAAATGCGCGGCCTCCATGACCGCGATTCTCAAGGGTAACCCGACCATTTCCGCCGCTGCCGCTGCCTGCGCCGAGCAAGGTCTTGGCGCCGATCAGCAGTTGTGTCTGGAGTTGGAGCGCACCGCGCAGGCGCTGCGCGAGTCGCAGGATGTTCTGGCCACGGTGGCCGAATCCTCCGCAGTGCATCTGGCGCTGTTTGATCTTGATCGCCGCTGCGTATTCATCAATCGCCCGCTGCCCGGCAGTCACGCCGATCAGGTGCTGGGCAAGTGTCTCGACGACATCATGCCTTCGGAACTGGCCTCCAGTTCCATTGCCGCGTTCAAGCAGGTGGTGAGCACCGCCAACGATGTGGACGTGACCGAGCGCATCCAGTTCCCCGGAATGCCGCTGCGCGACTTTCGCATGCTGCTGCGGCCGGTGCTGCACGAAGGGTGCGTGATTGGCGTGGCGGCCAACGTGGCCGATGTCACCGACACGCGCCGCGAGCAGGAAAATCAGCAGCTTCAGGCCAACATCATCGAGCGCATGCGCGAGGGCGTGATGCTGCTGGATCGCAACGCCCACATTCTGTTTGCCAATCCGGCGCTGGAGGCGATGTTCGGCTATGCGCCGGGGCAGTTGACCGGCGCGCACGCCAGCATATTGAGCACGCGCAGCATTGCCGGCGTTGAAGACGTGCGCCGCATGGTGCTCGACGAAGTGGACGCCGGCCGCAGCGCGATGGTGAATTTCCTGGGCCGCATGCGCGATGGCCGCATGCATCACTGTCAGGCGGTGTACTCCGGCGCGCGCATCGGCGAGCGCAATTGCGTGATCGCGGTGCTGATGGATGTGTCGGGGCAGCGGCGCTTGCAGCGCGAATTGCTGAAGGTGGAGACGCGCGTACAGCATCGCGTGGGCAGCGACCTGCACGATGGCGTGGGCCAGCAGTTGGCCGGCATCGCGATGATGCTGCGCGGGCTGTCGCAGCGCGCCGCCGGCATGGACGGGCAGGAGCTGAGCGTGCAATTGCAGCGCATGACCGATCTGGTCAACGCGGTGCTGCGCACGATCCGTCTGATGGCGCACGGCCTGATGCCGGTGCGCTCCGGTCGCGATGGCCTGCTCGAAGGCTTCCAGAAGCTGGCGCAGCACGTGCTCGACCGCTTCGGCGTGCGGGTGAATCTGGCGATCCAGTTGCCGCCGTTCGTCATGCTGGATGAAAATACCGCGTCAAACCTGTACCGTATCGCCCAAGAGGGCATGTTGAATGCGGCGCGGCATGCGCAGGCGCAGCATATCGACGTGTCGCTGTCGGTGGCCAATCGGCTGGTCGAATTGACGATCAACGACGACGGTCGCGGTTTTGATCCGTTTTCGGTGCAGGGCGATGGAATGGGGTTGCGCGTGATGCATTTTCGCGCGCAGATGATCAGCGGTTATCTGCTGGTCGAATCGCAGCCCGGAGAAGGAACGCGACTGCGCTGCCGTTGTCCGGTGAGGTCGGATGCCAGAGTGATGGAAAAGGAAGTCCAATGAACGCAAGAATCGTGATCGTCGATGACCACCCGATTGTCCGGCAGGGTCTGAAGCTGATGATCAATGCCGAGCAAGACCTCAGCGTGGTCGGCGAGGCGAAGAACGAGGCTGAGGCGCGCGATCAGGTGCGCGACCTGAAGCCCGACGCGGTGATCGTCGATCTGACGCTGGGCGATGGCGATGGCTTCAATGTGGTGCGTCATCTGCATGCGCATTACCCGGAAACCAAGGTGCTGGTGCTGTCGATGCACGAGGAATCGGTGTACGCCGAACGGCTGCTCGCGGAAGGGGCGTCGGGCTACATCATGAAGCAGGCGGTGACCGATCAATTGATCACCGCGCTGCATACGGTGCTGCGTGGCGAGTTGTATCTGAGCGATACCTTGCAGCAGCGCATCTCGGCGCGTGAAAGCGGCGATGGCGATTTGCGCCGCCGTCTGTCGGTGCGCGAGTTGCAGGTGCTGAGTCTGATCGGCGACGGGCAGGGAACGCGGGAGATTGCCGATGCGTTGTCGCTGTCCGTGAAGACGATCGAATCGCACCGCGCCGCCATCAAGCGCAAGCTGGGATTGGAAACCAGCGCGCAGTTGGTGCAGTACGCGATCAAATGGCACGGCCTGCCCGCCGGCTGATCCGCATCCTTGCGGCGACGTTTGCCGCGTTGCTGCTGCTGGCGCTGCTGGGCGTTGCGGCGCTGTTCCTGTTCGTCGATGCCGATACGTTTCGTCCGTTCATCGAGCGCGCCGCCAGCGATGCGTTGGGGCGGCCGGTGTCGCTGGGGCGATTGCATTGGCAGTTGGGGCGGCGTGTGGGGCTGCGCTCCGAAGGCGGCGCGGTGGCCAATGCGCCGGGGTTCGATGCGCCGCAGTGGGTGAGTTGGCGCAGCGTGGATTTTGGCGTTGCGCTGTGGCCGCTGGTGCGGCAGCGCGACGTGCGCGTGGATCATCTGTCGGTGCAGGGGTTGGCGCTTGACCTGCAGCGCCTTGGCGATGGCAGTGCGAATTGGGAGTTTGCGTTGCTGTCGTTGGGTGGCGATGTAGGGCAGGGCGCGGGCGATGCGGTGAGTTCGGCGCAGCCGTGGCGCTTTGCGCTCGATACGCTGGAGTTGAGCGATGCCGCCGTGCGATTTCGCGATGAGGTGTCGGGGCGCGATGTTGCGGTGAGCGCGTTGAATCTGTCGTTGCGATTGCCGGAAGATTTGACTGCATCGACGTTGCGGTTTGAGGATATTGCGCTGGCGGCGAGAGTGCAGGATTGGCCGGTGAGATTTCAGGCCGATGCGGTTGATGTGGCGCTTGCTGATGCGGCGGTCGATCTGCCTGCGTTTGAAGCGCAGTTTGATGAGACCAGCGTCAGCGGCGCGTTGCAGGTTGGTGCGGGTGAATCCTTGTCGGTGGATGCGCGGTTGAATGGCGCTGTGCCTTCGGTGCGCCGCCAGTTGGAGCGATTGGGCTTGCCGCTGTCGCCGATGCGCGATGCCGATGTGCCCGGCGCTGCCACCGTCGCCGCGCATGTGCGCTTGGCCGATGGCGCGGCGCATGTCGATGACCTTGTGCTGCACGTCGATGACACCACACTGCAAGGCACGGTGGAATTGCCGAGCCTCGATCCGTTCTCGCTGCGCTTTGATCTGGATGCCGACCGTCTGCGGCTCGACCGTTATCTATCGCCAACCTCCGCGCCATCGGAGCCTTTCGAGTTGCCCGTGTCGATGCTGCGATCCCTCGACGCAAAGGGCACATTGCGTGTTGGCGAACTGGAAGCCTCCGGCGCGATGGCGCGTTCATCCGTAATCACGGTGGAGTAAGCGATGCCCGCGCAGCACAGCCTGATTGCGCCGGCGTTGCTG
>JAITMN010000062.1 GCA_031277355.1 Nevskiaceae bacterium
CGCGAACAGATCGACGCCTGCGCCGATGTTCTGAAGCCGCTGCTCGGTGTTGATCTGCGCACGGTGCTGTATCCGGATGCCGCGCACAGCGAAGCGGCGCAAGCTCAACTCACGCAGACGTCGATCACGCAGCCGGCGCTGTTTGCCATCGAATATGCGTTGGCGCAGTTGTGGCTGTCATGGGGCGTTACGCCGGCGGCGCTGATCGGTCACAGCGTCGGGGAATATGTGGCGGCCTGCATCGGCGGAACATTCACGCGCGATGCCGCGCTGACGCTGCTCGCGCAGCGCGCCCGCCTGATGCAGGAAATGCCTTCCGGCGCGATGCTGGCGGTACGCGCCTCAAGTGATGCGATTGCCGCCGATCTGGGGCCGGGCCTGTCCATCGCCGCGCTCAACGCGCCCAAGCTGACCGTGGTTTCCGGCGATCATCCGCTCATCGCGGAGTTGGCCAGCGCAATGGAAGCCAAAGGCATCGCAAGCCGCACGCTGCCGACTTCACATGCCTTCCATTCGGCGATGATGGACCCGGTGGTCGAACGCTTCACCGCCATCGTGCAGACGGTGGAACGTCGCGCGCCGCAATTGCACTGGATTTCAAGCCTCACGGGGCAGCCGATCACGGACGCTCAGGCCACCGATCCCGCGTACTGGGCGCGCCAGCTTCGCGAGCCGGTGCAATTCATCGAAGGCATCGGCCAATTGATCGATCCGCAACTGGTATTGCTGGAAGTCGGTCCCGGTCAGGCATTGGCCAGCCTTTCACGCCAGCACGACAAACGCGATGCGTCGCAACTGGTCGTCACCTCGCTGCATCCGGGACAAGATTCCACCGCCGACACCGACTACATGCTCGCCGCGCTGGGCCAGCTTTGGGCGCGCGGCGTGAGTATCGATTGGCTGGCCGTGCAGGGCGGTCGCAGACGCCGCGTGCCCTTGCCCACCTATCCGTTCCAGCGCCAGCGGCGCTGGGTCGATCCGCGGGTTTCGCCCGCCGCTACGCCAACCCTTTCCCCTGTCTCCACACCTTCCACGACGCAAGGATCGGTAGTCACCGCCATGACCGACAATCGTGTTTCTCAACTGATGCCGCGCCTGCAAGCGCTGTTCGCCGATCTCTCGGGTATCGAGGTTGCGGCGCTTGATCCCGCGACGGGCTTTTTGGAGCTGGGGCTGGATTCGCTGTTCCTGACTCAAGCCAGCAACGCGCTTGCACGTCAGTTCGGCGCCAAGATTTCCATTCGCGCATTGCTCGATGATTGCTCCACGCTCAATGCCGTGGCGGCGCGAATCGTGTCGTTGATGCCGGAGCAAGCATCCTCGCCGCCCATTGCCGCATCGCCTGCGTCTGCTCCAGCCTCGCCCGTTGCAATGCCGATGCCGCACTTGGCGGCCCCGGCTATTTCCGCCGATCAGAACGCGCTCGCCAGCGTGTTCGCGCAGCAGCTTGCGGTGATGTCGCAGCAACTGGACATGCTCAGCGGCGGTGCATCCATTGCCGCCACAGCATCTGCGCCCGCGCCAACGCCTTCTGCTGCGTCGCGCATGGCAACCGCCGCACCCAAGCGCACCACCACCAGCCCAGCGGTATCGCCAACCGCCGCCTTCGGCCCCTATCGCCCACCGGCCAAAGGCCCCACCGGCGGACTGACCGACAAGCAGCGCGATAACCTTGCCGCCTTCATCGAGCGTTACAACCGCAAGACCGCCGGTTCCAAGCAAGCCACTGCAGCCAATCGCGGGCATCTGTCGGACCCGCGCTCGGTTGCAGGCTTTCGCAATGTCTGGAAGGAGATGATCTACCCCATCGTCTCGGTACGCTCGTCCGGCTCGCACCTGTGGGATGTGGATGGCAACGATTACGTGGACGTAACCAACGGCTTCGGCATGATCCTGTTTGGTCACAACCCCCCGTTCATTCGCGATGCGATCAAGGCCCAGATCGACATCGGCTACGAGATCGGCCCGCAAACGCCGCTGGCCGGTGAAGTGTCCAGAATGATTTGCGACATGATCGGCATGGAGCGCGCCGCGTTCTGCGGCACCGGTTCCGAAGCCGTTACCGCCGCGATCCGCGTAGCGCGCACCGTATCCGGCCGCGACAAGATCGTGATGTTCGCCGGCGCGTACCACGGCATTTTCGATGAAGTGCTGGTGCGCCCCACGAAGACCAGCGAAGGACTGCGCGCCATGCCGATTGCGCCGGGCGTGCCGATGGCGATGACGGACAACGTGCTGGTGCTGGACTACGGCGCACCGGAGAGCCTGGAAATCATCAAGGCAATGGGCAACGAGATTGCCGCCGTGCTGGTGGAGCCGGTGCAAAGCCGCCGTCCGGATTTGCAGCCGCGTGAATTCCTGCAAGAGCTGCGCAAGATCACGGCCGAAAGCGACACCGCGCTGGTGTTCGATGAAGTGGTCACCGGCTTTCGCGTGCATCCGGGCGGCGCGCAGGCGCTGTTCGGCATCAAGGCCGACATCGCCACCTACGGCAAGGTGATCGGCGGCGGTCTGCCGATTGGCGTGGTGACCGGCAGCGCGAAGTATCTGGATGCGCTGGACGGCGGTGCGTGGAGCTTTGGCGACGACTCCGCGCCCGAAGTGGGCGTGACCTTTTTCGCCGGCACCTTCGTGCGGCATCCGCTGGCATTGGCCGCAGCACGCGCCGTGATGCAGCGCTTGAAGCAGGAAGGCCCGCAGCTACAACAGAACCTGAATTCGCGCGCCACCGCTTTTGTCGAACGTCTGCGCCAGTGCGCCGCCGAGTTGGGCGCGCCGTTGCAGATCAATCATTTCAGTTCCTGGTTCTGCATCACCTTCCCGCCCGATCTGCCGCTGGCGACGGTGTTCTTCACGAACATGCGCGAGAAGGGCGTGCACATCTGGGACGGCCGCCCGTGCTTTCTCACGCTGGCCCATTCGGATGCCGACCTCGATCACGTTGCCACGGCTTTCCGCGACACCTTGCAGGAAATGCAGGCTTGGGATTTCCTGCCGGGAGCGGCGTAGTTCTGCGTTCGCCGCGTGAAAAGAGGTAGAGGTATCATCGCCCCATGCTAACCCCCGTACTGCTATCCGGCGGCGCCGGAACCCGGCTCTGGCCGCTGTCGCGCGAGTTGTATCCCAAGCAACTGCTGCCGCTGGTGGACAACGAAACCATGCTGCAAGTCACCGCCCGCCGCGCCGACGGCCTCGACGCCGCGCCGCCGCTGGTGGTCTGCAACGAGGAGCATCGCTTTCTCGTCGCCGAACAACTGCGCGTGATCGGCCATCCGCCCCAGCGCATTCTGCTGGAGCCGGTGGGCCGCAACACCGCGCCGGCCATTGCGTTGGCCGCGCTTGCCGCCACCGCCGAAGGCGGCGACCCGCTGTTGCTGGTGCTGCCCGCCGATCACGCCATGCGCAATGTGGCCGCCTTTCAGGCTGCGGTGAACGTGGCCGCCCGCGCCGCGCAGGACGGCGCGCTGGTCACCTTCGGCGTCGTGCCCGACAAGCCCGAAACCGGCTACGGCTATATCCGCCGTGGCGAGGCGCTGCCCGGCGAGTCCGCCGGAGCCCATCGCATCGCCGCCTTCGTCGAAAAGCCCGACGCCGCGCGCGCCGCGCAGTTTGTCGCCAGCGGCGAATATCTGTGGAACAGCGGCATGTTCCTGTTCCGCGCCTCGCGTTACCTTGCCGAATTGCAGCGCCATGCGCCGGACATTCTGGACGCCTGTCGCAATGCGCTGAACGGAGCCAAACGCGATCTGGATTTCACGCGCCTCGATGAAGCCGCGTTTCGCGCCTGCCGCAGTGAGTCCATCGACTATGCGGTGATGGAAAAAACCGACGCCGCTGCGGTGGTGCCGCTGGATGCCGGTTGGAGCGACGTGGGTTCCTGGGCCTCGCTGCACGCGGCGCTTCCGGCTGACGCGGCCGGCAATGTCACGCGCGGGGATGTGGTGCTGGAAAACTGCGCCAATTCCTATGTGTACGCCGGCAGTCGTCTGGTCGCCGCGATTGGCCTGAAGGATCACGTCGTCGTGGAAACCAAGGACGCGGTGCTGGTTGCGCCGCGCGATCAGGTGCAGGATGTCAAAACGCTGGTCAATCGCATCCGCGCCAGCGGGCGGCAGGAACATCTGCTGCATCGTGAAGTGCATCGGCCCTGGGGCAGCTACGACAGTATCGACGCCGGTGATCGCTTTCAGGTCAAGCGCCTGTCGGTGAAGCCGGGCGCGTCGATGTCGCTGCAACTGCACCATCATCGCGCCGAGCACTGGATCGTCGTGTCGGGCACCGCGCGCATCACGCGCAACGACGAGGTTTTTCTGCTGGAGGAAAACCAGTCCACCTACATCCCCATTGGCGCAAAGCATCGCATCGAGAACCCCGGCAAGATTCCGCTGCACATGATCGAAGTGCAGTCCGGCGCTTATCTGGGCGAGGACGACATCGTGCGCTTCGAGGATGTGTACGGCCGATGACCGCGCGCCGGTCGGCGTGGATCGAGTCGCTGCTCGATGCGAACGCCAACGCCATCGCCATCGCCGCCGAGCGCCTGGGCACGGGCGACCCCGCCACGCTGCTGCCCGAAGAATCCGCCATCGCCCATCGCTGGGCCCCCAAGCGCATCGCCGAGTTCGCCGCCGGCCGCGAGTGCGCGCGCCTGGCGATGCAGGCGCTGGGCCTGCCGCCGCAGCCGATGCCGCCGCAGCCCGACCGCCGCCCGCGCTGGCCCGAAGGGCTCACCGGCAGCATCACGCACTGTCAGGGCTTCGCCGCCGCTGCCGTGGCGCGCACCGGCGCGCTGCGCAGCCTTGGCATCGACGCCGAACTCGTCGGCGCGCTGGAGCCGGACCTCTGGCCCCGAATTCTCGGCGACGAAGAACAGCAGTGGCTGGCGCGGCAGCCCTCGCCGCAGCAGCGGCTATGGGCCACCGTGATCTTCAGCGCCAAGGAAGCCTGGTACAAATGCCAGAATCCGCTCACCGGCTGGTTCCTGGAGTTCCACGAGGCCCGGATTCACGTCCAGAACGACCCCGGCGGGCAGGGCGAGGCCCTGTTCGACCTGCTGGTGGAGAGCCGGGGAATCCGCCTTCCCGGCCGGGGCGGAGTGCGCGAAGGTGTGATCTGCACCGCATTTACCTGGCGCGAGTGAGAACCGCGCCGCATCAGCCCACCGGGCGCATGAACTATGATGACCAGAGCGTAACAGCGTATGTTATGTTAAGGAGTCGATATGACGAACAGGCTTGTGGGATTTCGCGTGGCGGTGCTGGCGTTGCTGTGCTGGACCGCTGGCGCATGGGCCGCCGACGCGGCCCCGACCGCCGCGCTCGCCGATCAGCCCCCGCCGATGCAGTCGGCCGACGACTATGTGATCGGTCCCGGCGATTCGCTGCAAATCTTCGTCTGGCGCAATCCGGAACTGTCGGTGACGGTGCCCGTGCGGCCCGATGGCAAGATTTCAACCCCTTTGGTGGAGAACATGGTCGCGGTGGGCAAGTCGCCGTCGCAATTGGCGCGCGACGTGGAAGTGGTGCTGTCGGAGTTCGTGCGCACGCCGCAGGTCAACGTCATCGTCGATAAAGCGGCCAGCACGTTCAGTCAGGTGAAGGTGGTCGGTCAGGTGCGCACGCCGCAGGCGGTGCCGTATCGCGAGGGGCTGCGCGTGCTCGACGTGGTGCTCGCCACCGGCGGGCTCACCGACTTCGCCGCGCCGAATCGCGCGCGCGTGGTGCGTGAGGTCAACGGCAAGTCCGTCGAGACGCCCGTCAAACTCGGCGCGCTGCTGAACAACGGCGATTTATCGCAGAATCTGGAATTGAAGCCGGGTGATGTACTGATCATCCCGCAGTCGCGTTTTTAGGCGTTGGTCATTTCAAGGACATCACACATGAGAAGTTTGCGCAGCAATCTGACGATCGGAAATCTGGCCGCTTGCATCGCGGCGTTGGTGGCTGCGCCCGGCGCATGGGCGGCCGATGCACAGCCCACCGGCAACAACACCGAATTCGGCTATGTGCTGCGCGCCGGCGCCTCGTACAGCGACAACCTGTTCCTTGCGCCAAGCCCGGATGATGTCGCCGTCGGCGCAGCCGTTGCCGGCATCACCGCCACCGGCGCGCGCGACACGGGCCGCTTCACCTATCAAACCGCCGTCGATCTGACGTACTACAACTACTTCAAGGACTACGACGATCAGGTCTTCGGCGGCGCAGCGCTGCAAGCGGCCTATGCCTTCGTGCCCGAAACATTTTTCTGGAACGCGGATTTCAACTACGACCAGGTCCGCACCGATCTGACGCGGCCGATGGTCGCCGACAACCTGAGCAGCCAAACGGCCTGGTCCACCGGCCCGGAACTGCATCTGCGTTTCGGCGCGGCGATGGAAGCGCAGATATCCGGCCACTATCAGGCCATCAGTTATCCCGGTGTGCTGGGCGATGGCGACAACAGCACGCTTGGCGGTCGCGCGCTGCTGCTGCGGCGCGTGAATCCGGGCACGCAGTGGGGCGTGGGCGCCAGCTACGATGATGTTTCCTATGACGAGCAGGTCGTGGCCGACGTGCTCGACTACAAGCGTGACGAATTCTTCGTTCGCTATCAGAGCGAAGGCGCACGCAGCCGCTTTGAAGCCGAGTTGGGCTATTCCAGTATTTCCGGCGACAACGTCGATGACAGCGGCGCGATGTTTCGCGGCGCGTTCACGCGGCGCTTGACGCCGACGCTGGAAGGTTCGCTGTCGTACTCGCGCGAGTACCCCACCTCGTTCGTCGGCGGGTTGACGGCGAACACGACGATTCCCGGAGAGGGATTCACCGACCAGACGCTGTTCAGCGCATTGCCGCGCCAGCAAGACCAGCTTGAAGCCGCGTTGACGATGACCCGCCCGCGCACCACCGCGCGGCTGTCCTATGCGCTGCGCTCCGAAGACCCGCTGGGCGCCGATGTGAACAAGCGTGACTTCGACGATGTGCGTCTGGTGGTGTCGCGGCGCTTCACGCCGCGCGCCACCGGCTCGATCTTCGCCAACCGGATCAGCGAGCGATACTCGGCGCTTGCCGCCAATTCCAGCCAAACGCGCGTCGGCGGCCTGCTGACCGTGATGCTGGGAGCCTCGCTGGGCCTTGATGTGCAGATCGAATACAACGACCGCAGCGCGCGGCAGTTGGGCGGCTCGGCCAATGAATTGGCCGGTGGCATCTTCCTGCGCTATGCCCGCATTCCGGGGCAATCGCGGTAAGTCATGAACAGCGTGCTGGCGCGGCCATTGAGCTGCGCCAGCGCTCACAGCAGCGCCTGCACCTCGGCAATCCCCGCACGCCGCATCGGCTTTCCATCCACCGGGCTCACCGGCGACTGGCGAATGCCGTCCTTCGGAAACACCACGGCTTCAACGATGGCGTGATCGCCGAAGGTGAAGCGCACCGCCGGCAGTGC
>JAITMN010000072.1 GCA_031277355.1 Nevskiaceae bacterium
GAGGAAATGAACGTGAACTGTTCCTGCGGCGTCAGGAACACCGTCTCGATGCCGCGTTCCAGATGACGAGTCATGTTCGCCAGTTGAAACTCGAATTCAAAGTCGGACACCGCGCGCAGTCCGCGCACGACGACGGTGGCGCCGCGCTGACGCGCGAAGTCCACCGTCAGGCCGGTGTAGCCTTCCACATCCACATTCGGGATATCGGCCAGCACGCCGCGCGCCAGATGAATGCGCTCCTCCAGCGTGAACATCGGCGCCTTGCCCGGATTGGAGGCAATCGCAACGGTCAGATGCGCGAACACGCTCGCAGCGCGGCGCACCAGATCGGCGTGTCCGTTGGTGATCGGGTCAAACGTCCCCGGGTAGATTGCGCGGCGGGCCATGCAGCAGATGATACCCGACCTCGCCGGCTGTCCCGCTGCGATGCACGGCCCAGCCGGGGGGCAGCGGCGGCAAGGGCTGCTGGCGGGGCGTTTCCACATAGCAGAAGCCGCCGGGGGCGAGCAGGCCGCGCGCGTGCAGGCGCGTGATCGTGGGAGAAACAAGATTCGCGTCGAAGGGGGGATCGACGAAGACCAGATCGAAGGGGGCGACAGGCGATTGGGCGGCGGCGCGGTCCAGAAAGCTCAGCGCATCGGCGCGCTCGATGTGTGCGCGGCGGTCGCTGTCGCCGCCCGCGTTCAGCGTGGCGGCAGTATCGCGCAGCGTCTGCACGACGCTGGCGCGGTTGTCGATCATCACCGCCTCACTCGCCCCGCGCGACAACGCCTCGAAACCCAGCGCGCCGCTGCCCGCGTACAAATCCAGTGCCCGCATCCCGGCGATATGCGGCGCGAGCCAGTTGAACAGCGTTTCACGCACGCGATCCGGCGTGGGCCGCAGGCCGGGTTCGTCCTGAAAGCCGATCCGGCGGCCGCGCCACAGGCCACCGACGATGCGTAATTGACGGACGCCGCGTTTCATCCCGCAAGCCTATTACAATGCGCGACCGCTCATGACAGACACCCACGACAAATCTCCTTCCTCCGGCGGATTCTTTGGCCGCCTGCGCGAACGCTTCTCGCGCGGCGCGCGCAATCTTGGCGAAAGCCTGGGCAGCTTGTTCGGCAGCCGCGAGATCGACGCCGACCTGCTCGATGAACTGGAAACGCGGCTGATCGGCGCGGACGTGGGCATCGAAGCCACGCAGCAAATCCTGAAAGAACTGCGCGCGAAAGTGGCCCGCCGCGAATTGACCGACGGCGCGGCGCTGCACGCGGCGCTGCGCGAAACGCTGATCGGCATACTGAAGCCCTGCGAGCAGGCGTTGACCATCGACCCGCAGCGTCAGCCCTTCGTCATCATGGTCGTCGGCGTGAATGGATCGGGCAAGACCACCTCCATCGGCAAGTTGGCGCAGCGGCTCACCCACAGCGGCCATAAAGTGATGCTTGCTGCGGGCGACACCTTTCGCGCGGCGGCTTCCGAACAGCTGGACGTTTGGGCTCAGCGCAGCGGCGCGACCATCCTGCAACAGCCGCCGGGCGCGGACCCGGCCTCCGTCGTCTTCGATGCGCTGCGCGCCGCGAAAAGCCGGGGCGTGGAGGTGGTGATCGCCGACACCGCGGGCCGTCTGCACAGCCAGTCGCACTTGATGGAAGAACTGAAAAAGATTCGCCGCGTGGTTCAGCGCTTCGACGCCGACGCACCGCATGAAGTGCTGCTGGTGCTCGACGCGAATCAGGGGCAGAACGCGCTGGCGCAGGCCATCGAGTTTCACGCCGCCGTCGGCGTTACCGGCCTTGTGATCACGAAGCTCGACGGCACGGCGCGCGGCGGCATTGTCGTGGCGATTGCGCGGCGGCTGGCGCTGCCGATCCGCTTCATCGGCATCGGCGAGCAGGCGGCGGATTTCGGGCAATTTGATGCCGCCGCGTTCACCGATGCGCTACTGGGAGCGCCAGCGAGTGTAAAGTCAGCGCCATGATCCGTTTCGATCGCGTGAGCAAGCGATACCCCAACGGCCGCGAGGCGCTCAACGGTGCGAGCTTCGAGATCGTCGCCGGCGAGATGGTGTACTTGACTGGCCGCTCCGGTGCGGGCAAGAGCACGATACTGAAGCTGATCGCGCTGCTGGAACGGCCCACGCGCGGCATCGCTGTCGTGAATGGCCGCAACACCGGCACGCTGCCGGCGCGAAAAATTCCGGCGTTTCGCCGCGAGTTGGGCGTGGTGTTTCAGGATCACCGGCTGCTCACCGAGCGCAATATCTTCGACAACGTCGCGCTGCCGCTGTATGCGGCGCACATGCCGCTGCGCGAGATCGACAAGCGCGTGCGCGCCGCGCTCGATCAAGTGGGGCTGCTCAATCGCGCCACCGCGCTGCCGCTGGAGTTGTCTGTGGGCGAGCAGCAGCGCGTGGGCATTGCGCGCGCCGTGGTCGGCAAACCCAAGCTGCTGATTGCCGATGAACCCACGGGCAATCTCGACCCGGAGTTGTCGGCCGACATCATCGCGCTGTTCCGGCGCTTCAACGACGTGGGCGTTACGGTGGTGATCGCCACGCACGACATCGACATCGTTCGCAACTCCGGTCTGCGCGAAATCATCGTGGCCGATGGCCGCATACATCAGGACAGCGGTGGCCGCGAAAGCGCCTCGCCGCAACTGCTGCCCGTGATGCGCGCCGACATCGGCGCAGACCCCGCGCTGCGCGACGATCCGGGCCTGCGCATCGAGGCCAAGCGATGACCGGCTGGATCACGCGGCACGTGCAGGCGCTGCTGTTCGCCGCCGGCCGGCTGGCGCGTGCGCCGTTCTCCACGGCGTTCACCGTGCTGGTCATCGCCATCGCGCTCACTTTGCCGGCTGCGTTTGGTCTGTTCATCGACAGCATGCGCAACGCCACCGGCGAGTTGGCGAGCGCGGTAGACATGACCGTGTATTTCAAGTCAGGCACGCCGCTGGAACAGGCGCGGCAACTGGCCGGCCGCGCGCGTGAACGCGAGGGCATCGCCAACGTCGAAGTGATCAGCGCCGATGACGCGCTGAAGTCCTTTCGCGAGCAAAGCGGTTTCGGCGCAGCGCTGGATGCTCTGAACGAAAACCCGCTGCCGCATGCGCTGGTGATCCGCCCGAAGCCCGACGCCACCTCCACCGCGCAGATCGACGCGCTGCATCGCTACCTGATCGCCTGGCCGGAGGTGGAACTGGTGCAGGTAGACACGCAATGGGTGCAGCGGCTCGAAGCGATACTCGACCTGCTGCGCCGCCTGATACTCGGCACCGCGGCGCTGCTGGGCATCGGCGTGCTGGCCATCGTCGGCAACACGATTCGTCTGGAAATCTGGAACCGACGCGCCGAAATCGAAGTGACGAAGCTAGTGGGCGGCAGCAACGCCTATGTGCGCCGCCCGTTTCTGTACACCGGACTGCTTTACGGCCTGCTCGGGGCAGGGCTGGCCGCGCTGCTGGTGTGGACGGCGCTGGCGCTGCTCGCGAACCCAGTGGGCCGCCTCGCCGCCAGCTACGGCAGCGCCTTCGCGCTGCAAACGCCCAGCCTGCGGGAAGTGGGTATCTTGCTGGCTATCGGCGCGGGGCTGGGCCTGCTCGGGGCGTGGACGGCGGCGGCGCGGCATCTGTCCCGAATCACCCCTCGCGCATAGCGTAACCCTTTGATACTCTATCAATAAATAGATTAGCCTCAGCGGAACCCTGAAGCGGTATTAGCACTCTAACGCTGAGACTGCTAACATCGGCGCCAACGATTTTGGAGGACCGCCCGTTTGACCATCGCCGCCAACACGCTGGCTCTTCGCCCGACCGACGCGCTGCTGACCGGTCCGCTGGGCAGCTTCGACGCCTATGCCGAGCGGGTGCGCGCCATTCCCGTGCTGACGCGCGAGGAAGAACTGGCCCTTGCCACCGCCTTCCGCGATCACAACGACCTGAACGCGGCCCGGCTGCTGGTGATGTCGCATCTGCGCTTCGTGCTGCACATCGCGCGCGGCTACACCGGCTATGGCCTGCCGATTGGCGATCTGGTGCAGGAAGGCAATGTGGGGCTGATGAAGGCGGTCAAGCGCTTTGATCCGACACAGGGCGTGCGGCTGGTGTCGTTCGCGGTGCACTGGATTCGCGCGGAAATTCACGACTATGTGCTGCGCAACTGGCGTCTGGTGAAGGTCGCCACGACGAAGGCGCAGCGCAAGCTGTTCTTCAATCTGCGGCGCATGAAGAAGAACCTCGCCTGGCTGTCGCACGAGGAAACACAGGCCGTTGCCCGCGATCTGGGCGTGACGCCGGCGCAGGTGTCGGAGATGGAGCAGCGCCTGTCGGCGCGCGATCTGTCGTTTGATCCGGCCCCGGAATCCGATGCCGATGAGGAAAGCTGGGGCCCGTCGCTGTACCTGCCCGCCCCGGATTCAGACCCGGCGATCGCGGCCGAAGAAGCCGACTGGGACACCGACCTGCAAGGCCGGCTCGGCGAGGCGGTGCGCCGTCTGGACGATCGCAGCCAGGACATCCTGCGCCGCCGCTGGATCAACGAGACCAAGGCCACGTTGCACGAACTGGCCGAGCAGTACGGCATCTCCGCCGAGCGCGTGCGCCAGATCGAGGCCAACGCGCTGAAGCGTCTGAAGACGCTGATGACCGCCGCCTGAGCTTTCAAGGCGGCGGCCCGGCGGCCCGGCGGCCCGGCGACCCGCCGACGCGGAAATACAACCCCGTCTCCTTTTGGAGACATTTTACTCTGGCCGCAACCGCGCTACACTTGGCTCACGGCTGGTTGCTGCGTCATCGCTGCAACCAACCGGCTGGATTCCTTAAGAAATCGGTCCATTGTTGGGTCGACGACACAAGAGAAACCCGGGCAATCTGAGTGGACACGGAAAGCGAGTCAACCCACCTTTTGGGTCACCTCGCGGAGCGAAACCCGGCGAATCGCCGCCGGGACCGAAGGATCGGTCGGCAGCATTGGCTTCCATCGCACCATCCGACGAAACTTTAGCTGTCCACCGCGGGCGCACGCGACCCGCAGCGATTGATCCAGGGGCTTTTTGCAGACTAAACAACCCGTCCTGACAGGCGGGTTTTTTTTGGCCTGGGTTTTTGCAATTCAGCGGTCGGCATCCTGTTGGGCGGTTTGCTGCATCCGGTGCTGGTGTTTTGCCCATTTCGGGTAATCAGATACCCGCGCCCCCGAGATACAGCGGCACACCCGCTGTTCTGGCGGCTTTGCCCAAGCCCTCATCGGCAGTTGCCAACGGCAATCCGGAATGAATCGCCAATTCCAGATATACGGCGTCGTAACCGGATAAACCGTGCGTACGCGCCACTGCGATCACGGCAGAAATATTCGATTGACGTTGTGTTTCGATGCGCAGCGCATCGAAGAATGAGACAAGGCGTTCGGTATCGGCTGCGCTGATCTGCGCCTTTTTCTCCGCTTTCAACAACACACTGGCCGCTTCCACCTGCCACAAATCCGGCACCAGCGCCGTCGCGCCAGCAACCAATCTGTCGAGAACATCGTCAGCGTAGCGATGAGCCTCCGGACGACCGCTGTTCGGCAACACCCAGCGCATGGCAACCGAGTTATCCAGCACGAAATCAGCGACGGCCATCTTCACGCCATTGCTTCAACTCGGCGTCCGAAACATCGCGCGTCTTTGCTCGTACCGCCCGCATACCTTGCGCGGCCTGCTTGCGACGTTCAACGACAGCCTCTGGCTCATGGACAGGCATCGCCACACCAAACGCCCCGTCGTTACGCATCAGCAGACGAATTCCGGCACGCACCACTTCGCTCAGGTTGGCGTAAGCGCCGGCGGCGATCTGGCTCCGCACGTACTCTTGCATGGGTTCGGTCAAGTGGATGTTTGGCACGATAATTCCCATTCATGTTAAGAATATGTGCGAATTATATCAGATACTGACATATCTGTCGGCGTTTGCCCCTCCGCACGAGACGGGCCTGCTACCGAACAGCTACTTCCCCTCCCCCGCCGCCAGCAACTCATCAACGCTGTGCCCCGCCGAACCCAGCACTGGCAAACGCTTGGCCTGTTTCCGGTAATCGATCTCTTTGGCCAACGCCTCGCGCCACGGTTTGCCCTGCGGATCGTTTCGGCCGCAGGGCAGAAAGGTGGCATAGCCCGGATACTTCTTCGTGCGATACGGGTCATCCTGTTTGCGTAGCGGTGGCGGCGCGGGCCTGCCGTTCTTCTCGTGCAGCGGAAACATCCAGCAGATCGTAGGCTTGAACGTCCAGGGATGTTGCCCGCGCCCGCGCGCGAAGGTCTCCAACCGGCAGTAGCCGTTGTCATCACCGAACACACAGCGGGTGGAGGTGAAATGCGCGGGGAAATCAGCGCTGCGATAAACCGCCGGACGCGTGGCCGTCTTGCGTCCGTAGAACTGCCCCTCCCACCAGCCATCGACGATGAACTGCGATGGCAACGTCTTGCGCAGCGCAGGCACTTTCGCAACCAGCTCTTTGAGGAATTCTTCCTCGCCGCGCAGCAGATAGGCACCGTCGTAACAACAGCGGCCCTCGCAGCGCGCCAGATCGCAAACACTCAGACGCGGTTCGCGCGGCGTCTTCGCGGCGGGGCTCAATATCCACCACCGGCGGGCAATCGCTGCGGCGCTTCGCTCACCTGCTGCGCCTCCGCGCTCACCGCGGCGACGGCTTCGCGACGACGCAGCGGCACCGAGAACATCACGCGCGAACCGCGCCCCGGTGCGGTGTCCACGGTGAATTCACCACCGGCTTCACGCACGCGATCAGTGATGCTCCACAACCCGAAGCCGCGTGCTCGCGCGGCGAAGAAGTCCGGCTGCCACTCGAAACCCTTGCCCTCATCGCGCACTTCCACGCTGATGCGCTCGCGATCCCCGCGCACCTGCACACGCGCGGCGCTGACGCCGGCGTGCTTGGCCACATTGCGCAGCAGTTCGCGCACCAGCTT
>JAITMN010000077.1 GCA_031277355.1 Nevskiaceae bacterium
CGCAGATGCGGCAGCAGCATCGCGGCCGACTCAGCGACCAGGGTTTCCTCGAAACGGCCCAGCAGGGCGCAGGTGTTCATATTGCTGCGCATTATTAGCACGGGAGGGCAAAGGGAGATACATCACCGCGTGTATGATTGCGGCATGGGCATCCGGCACGGTCTGTGGATAGCGGTGGCGCTCGTCAGTTTCGGGGTGCATGCGGCTGAGCGCGCAGCTCCCAAGGCTCCCCCGCCATTGATCTCCCGGCATCCAGCCGTAGAGGCCAATGGCGACACCACAGTTCCGAGGGCTCCCCCGCCGTTGATCCGTCGGTATGGCGGGGTCATGAACGCCAAGGATGCCAAAGAAATTGCCGGCTCCTTCGCAGGCAGCGCCTGCGAGGTCAGCAAGCCGCAGCCCGGCATAAGCGAGCCGACGCTGGTGTTGCGCAACCTCATTCCGAAACCGGGGGAGGCGATGAATCGCGAGACTGTGTTGGCTGCGTCGTTGGCCTATCAGGTCCCCGAGGATGAACAGTGGCGCTATCAGGTTCGCGTGCAATTCGAAACTACGACGGGTCGCGGGACGAGGGGAGGAGCTTTTTTTCGAAAGACGGGTGGCCAGCTTGTGGAAGATCACGGTTTGATTTGCGGACCAGCGGGAATCATCAGCATTGTGTTGCCTATGGTGCATATATGGGCCGACCCCGACATTCGGCATCCGTTGGGAATGTACTTCTACTTGGTCAGAAACAAAGATGGAGACCGCGCTCAGAGAGTCGTTGCGAAGGTAGGCCCGTTCAACTACGGCACGATGCGCTGATCCGGCTTGACGCACCCGCCCCGCAGGGCTAGCGTCCCGCGACGCCAATGACCACCGACAAACACGACGACAACCCGCTGGGCGAACGCGCGCAGCAGCTTCTGAAGCTGCTGATCGAAAGCTATGTGCGCGACGGCCAGCCCGTAGGCTCGCGCAGCCTGTCGCGCGACTCGGGGCTGTCGCTGAGTCCGGCGACGATCCGCAATGTGATGGCTGATCTGGAAGCCTTCGGCTTCATCACCTCGCCGCACACGTCGGCCGGGCGCGTGCCCACGGTCAAGGGCTACCGCTTCTTCATCGACACGCTGCTGCGCGTGCGTCCGCTTGCGGAGGAGGCGGCCGATCAGATGCGCCGCGCGCTCACCAGCGCGGAGGATCAGCGCGCGTTGGTGGCGGTGGCTTCGCAGATGCTGTCGAATGTCACGCAGATGGCCGGCGTCGTCACGCTGCCCAGCGCCGAAGTAGCCTCGCTGTCGCACATCGAGTTCGTGCCGCTGTCGGAGAACCGCGTGCTGGCGATTCTGGTGTTCGACGACCGCGAGGTGCAGAACCGCGTCGTGCAATTGGAGCGGCACTTTGCGCCGGAGGATTTGCGCCGCGCGGCGGCGGTGCTGAACGAGCAGTTTCGCGGCCGCACGCTGGCGCAGGTGCGGCAGGAATTGATCGACCAGCTTTCCGACATGCGCGAGCGGCTCAATCAGGGCATGGTCGATACGATTTCGGTGGCGCAGCAGTTGTTCGGTGAACCGGCCAGGCGCGCTGACCCTGACCTCGTCATCGCCGGTGAAACCAAGCTGATGGGCTTTGCCGAGTTGTCGAGCGTCGACAAACTGCGCCGCCTGTTCGAGGCTTTCAACGAAAAGCGCGACATCCTGCAACTGCTCGACATGAGCCTTCGCGGTCAGGGCGTGCAGATTTTCATCGGCCAGGAATCCGGTGTGCAGATTCTGGATGACGTGAGTGTTGTCGCCGCGCCGTATCGCTCCGGCAGCGGGGCCGTGGGCGTGCTGGGCGTGATCGGGCCGACGCGAATGGCCTATGATCGCGTGATCCCGGTGGTCGATCTGACGGCCCGTTTGCTCGGGGCGGCCTTGAATTCTCGCCGGACGCCCCCAACCTAGACGGCTGAAGTCGGCGCGGCGGCGTCGCGACGCCTTGTAAACAAGTTATATTTTAGTTTAAGTTTTATATTCTATTTATTGATTTATCTGGTGTTTTTATAATGGAAAAAACCGAAGAGCAATCGCTGCGACCCGATCCGGATGATCTGTCGCAGACGGACGCAGGCGCCGAACTGGAACGTCTGCGCGAGGCGCTGGTCGCCACCGATGCCCAGGCCCGCGAGCAGGCGCTGCGCGCGGCAGCCGAGATGGAAAACCTGCGCAAGCGCACGGAGCGTGAAATCCAGCAGGCGCATCGCTTTGCGCTGGAAAAATTCGCGCAGGAATTGCTGCCCGTCGCCGACAGTCTCGAACTGGCCGTTGCCAATGCAGGCAAGGCCGACGCAGCCAGCCTCGCCGCAGGCCAAGAGGCCGTGCTGAAACTGCTGGCCCGCGCCTTCGACCGCTTTGCGATCCGCGTGCTGAACCCGCTGGGCGAGCCTTTCGACCCGCAGTTGCACGAAGCAATGGCGATGATCGAAGCGCCCCACGCCGAACCCGATTCCGTGGTCGAAGTGGTGCAGCGGGGTTATGAATTGAATGGGCGCCTGCTACGGCCGGCGCGTGTGATTGTGGCTCGCGCTTCGGGCGGGGCTTGAAGCGGCGCTGCCAGCGCCCACATTAAAGGGAATCCAACGGAGGACAACACATGGCAAGGATCATCGGCATCGATTTGGGCACGACGAACTCCTGCGTCGCGGTGATGGACGGCGGCAAGCCGCGCGTCATTGAAAACAGCGAGGGCGATCGCACCACGCCCTCCATCGTCGCCTTCACGAAAGACGGCGAAGTGGTGGTGGGGCAGTCGGCCAAGCGTCAGGCCGTCACGAACCCGAAGAACACGCTGTTCGCGGTCAAGCGCCTGATCGGTCGCAAATTCAAAGACGACGCGGTGCAGAAAGACATCAACATGGTGCCTTACTCCATCGTGGCCGCCGACAACGGCGATGCCTGGGTCGAAGCGCAGGGCAAGAACATGGCCCCGCCGGAGATTTCCGCTCGCGTGCTGGGCAAGATGAAGAAGACCGCTGAGGACTATCTCGGCGAGCCGGTCACCGAAGCGGTGATCACGGTGCCGGCGTATTTCAACGATTCGCAGCGTCAGGCCACGAAGGATGCCGGTCGCATCGCGGGTCTTGAAGTCAAGCGCATCATCAACGAGCCCACGGCGGCGGCGCTGGCCTATGGTCTCGACAAGTCCGGCGGTGATCGCAAGATCGCCGTGTACGATCTGGGCGGCGGCACGTTCGACGTGTCCATCATCGAGATCGCGGCGGTGGATGGCGAGCGTCAATTCGAAGTGCTCTCCACCAACGGCGACACCTTCCTGGGTGGTGAAGACTTCGACCTGCGCATCATCAATTTCCTCGCCGATGAATTCCAGAAGGAATCAGGCGTCGACGTGCGCAAAGACCCGCTGGCGATGCAGCGTCTGAAAGAGGCGGGCGAGAAGGCGAAGATCGAACTCTCGTCCAGTCAGCAGACCGATGTGAACCTGCCGTACATCACGGCAGATGCCTCCGGTCCCAAGCACCTGAACGTGAAGCTCACTCGCGCCAAGCTCGAATCGCTGGTGGAGGATTTGGTCAAGCGCACCATCGAGCCTTGCCGCGTTGCGCTGAAAGACGCGGGCCTGTCGGCGGGCGATGTGTCCGAAGTGATCCTCGTGGGCGGCCAGACGCGCATGCCGCTGGTGCAGAAGTACGTGAAGGATTTCTTCGGCAAGGAACCGCGCCGCGATGTGAACCCCGATGAAGCCGTGGCCGTGGGCGCTGCGATTCAGGGCGGCGTGCTGGCCGGTGAAGTCAAGGACGTGCTGCTGCTCGACGTCACGCCGCTGTCGCTGGGCATCGAGACGCTGGGTCAGGTGATGACCAAGCTGATCGAGAAGAACACGACGATTCCGACCAAGGCGTCGCAGACCTTCTCCACCGCCGACGACAACCAGACGGCGGTGACGATCCATGTGCTGCAAGGCGAGCGTGATCGCGCGTCAGACAACAAGTCATTGGGCCGCTTTGATCTGTCGGACATTCGCCCCGCGCCGCGCGGCATGCCGCAGATCGAAGTCACGTTCGACATCGACGCCAACGGCATTTTGAATGTCTCCGCGAAAGACAAGGCCACCGGCAAGGAACAGAAGATCGTGATTCGCGCGTCTTCGGGTCTGTCGGAGGATGAGATCAAGCGCATGGTGGCCGATGCCGAAGCGCACGCAGCGGAAGACAAGAAATTCCGCGAACTGGTCGAAACGCGCAATCGCGCCGATGGCTTGGTGCATTCCACCGAGAAGTCGTTGCAGGAATTGGGCGACAAGGCCAGCGGTGAGGAACGCGCTGCCGTTGAATCGGCGCTTTCCGATCTGCGCACCGCGTTGAAGGGCGATGACAAAGACGCCATCGACCGCAAGGCCGAAGCGCTGGCGAAAGTGGCCGGTGGCTTGGCCGAGCGTGCGGCGCAGGCCGCAGCCGGTGGCGCTGGTGCCGGCGCGGACGGTGCAGGCGCGGGCGGCGGCGCAGGCAGTGGCGCTGCGAACGAAGGCGTCGTCGATGCCGAGTTCGAGGAAGTCAAGGACAAGGACCGTGGCAATAGCTGAGCGATCAATAGCCGAGCGATGGGCCTGACCTTGGCAATGGCATGAGTAAACGCGACTACTACACCGTGCTGGACGTGCCGCGCAATGCGCCGGAAGCCGACATCAAGAAGGCTTACCGGCGTCTTGCCATGAAGCTGCATCCGGATCGCAATCCCGGCGACAAGACAGCGGAGGAGCAGTTCAAGGAAGTCAAAGAAGCCTACGAAGTGCTTTCCGATTCGCGCAAGCGCGCCGTCTATGACCAGCACGGTCACGCCGGTGTCGATGCACAGCGCAACGCGGGAGGCGGCGGCGGCTTCAACCCCGGCGAAGCCTTCGGCGACATCTTCGGCGATGTGTTCGGCGACATCTTCGGCGGTGGCCGTCGGGGTGGCCGTTCGCAGGTGTTTCGCGGCGCTGATCTGCGCTATGAACTGGAACTTGATCTGAATCAGGCCGTGTTCGGCGCGGCGGTGGAAATCGAAATCCCCAAGCTCACCGAATGCGAAACCTGCCACGGTTCCGGCGCGGCCAAGGGCCACAGCCCGGTGGAGTGCGATACCTGCCACGGTTCGGGGCAGGTGCGCGTGTCGCAGGGTTTCTTTCAGTTGCAACAGACCTGTCCGCGTTGCCGTGGCAGCGGCAAGATCGTGAAGAATCCCTGCGACACCTGTCTCGGGCAGGGCCGCATACGGCGCACGAAGAAGCTGTCGGTGAAGATTCCGCCGGGCGTCGATACGGGCGACCGCGTGCGTCTGACTGGCGAGGGCGAGGCGGGGCGCAACGGCGGTCCGCCCGGCGATCTGTATGTGGAGATGCGCGTGCGCGAGCACGACATCTTCCAGCGCGATGGCGAGAATCTGTCCTGCGAAGTGCCGGTGAGCTTTGCCACGGCAACGCTCGGCGGTTCGATCATCGTGCCCACGCTCGACGGTCATGTGTCGTTGAAAGTGCCGCCCGAAACGCAGTCCGGCAAGGTCTTTCGCCTGCGCGACAAGGGCGTGAAGCCGGTGCGCGGCGGTGCGCGCGGCGACCTGTTCTGCAAGGTCATGGTTGAAACGCCGGTGAAACTCACCGATGAACAAAAGGAATTGCTGAAGCAATTCGACGCCTCGATCCGTGGCAACGAAGCGCATCACGCGCCGCGCGAGGGCAGTTTCTTCGACGGCGTGAAGCGGTTTTTTACCGGCGCGGGGGCTTGAGGGCAGACCTCAAGCAACGAATGGAGAGCACTTCCATGCTGTGGAACAAGCGTATCGCCGTCCTGCTGCTTGGAGCGTTCGCAAGCTGCCCCATCACCTCTGCGCTGGCGGCAGAAGTGTGTCCGTCCAAGAGCGGAACATTCCTGCGTTTTCTGGATGTATTCGATGGGTCTCCGGAAGAGCTTGCCACGTTGATACCCGAAGAGGTAACGGAGCAGACCGGATACTGGAAACTCGGCTATGTCTATGACGCGGGCCGATTCGTCACGATCCGATGCGAGTACGCCGACAAACAGGTGTTGGACGTGAAACTTTCCAAGCGGATCGAACAGTGCGATTACACGATTGATTCCCAGAGCAAAATCCATCTGGATTGCAAATAGCATCAACCGGACCGCGCGCGTTGCCAGTGCCGCAGGTACATCCCTGCAGTCTGTGTATCATTCCCGCCATCGTCCGGCAGTAATCAGAAAAGGGGAATCGGCGTGATACGGGTTGGAATCATCGGCGTCGGCGGACGCATGGGCGGCGCACTGGTGCGCGAACTGGCCCAGACGCCCGACATGCAACTATCGGCGGCGATGGACCGTCCCGGCAGCGAGCTTTCGGGCCGCGACGCCGGCGAATTGGCCGGCATTGCCCCGGCAGGCATCGCCGTTGCGGAGGACATCGACAGCGGCGTTGCTGGCCTCAATGTGGCGATCGACTTTTCCAGCGCCGCCTCCGCCGGCGCGCACGCCGCCGCCTGCGCGCGGGCCGGCACAGCGCTGCTGATCGGCACCACCGGTCTCGACGACGCCGCGCAGCGGCAGATCGACGAGGCTGCCGCCCGCATCCCGGTGCTGGTGTCGGCCAACACCAGCCTGGCGCTGAACGTGCTGCTGGAACTGGTGCGGCAGGCCGCCGCCGCGCTGCCGGCACACTTTGACATCGAAGTCATCGAGGCCCATCACCGGCACAAGGTCGATGCCCCCTCCGGCACCGCGCTGGTGCTGGCCGAATCCGCCGCCGCCGGACGCGGCGGGGCGGGCGAGCGCTACGCCGGCAACCGTTCCGGCGCGCGCCAGACCGGGGACATCGGCTTTGCCGTGGTCCGTGGCGGGGATGTGGTCGGTGAGCACGAAGTGCGGTTTCTGGGCGGGGGCGAGCAGTTGCGGCTGGGCCACATCGCCACCGACCGGGCCATCTTCGCCAAGGGAGCGCTGGCCGCAGCCCGATGGCTGTCGGGGCAGTCGCCTCGCCGATACAACATGGCCGATTTTTTGTTTAAAAAACAATAAATTGGAACATATCGCGCAGCAATTACGCGATATGGAGCAGGGCATTTTCACATGGACACCGCCTGCCCGGAACCCTACAATTCAACGTGAATCCGAACCATCCAGTTTCGGGTTTAGTCCGCGCAAGGCGGGAGGGCGTTCCCAACAGAACTCCTCCCGCTTTGTGCATCTACGTTCCGCAAATGGTGACTCTAGTGATGAATTGCCGCCACAACAGTGGAGGTGTGTGAGTGAGTGTGAACGCCGTTCTGGCTTTGGCTGATGGAACTGTCTTCTCTGGTCAGTCCATTGGCGCTATGGGTTCTTCCACCGGCGAAGTCGTTTTCAATACCGCGATGACGGGCTATCAGGAAATTCTTTCCGATCCGTCTTACGCGCGACAGATCGTCACGTTGACCTATCCGCATATCGGCAACACCGGCGTTACGCCAGAGGATCAAGAGTCCTCGCAGGTCACGCCCGCCGGTCTTGTGATCCGTGATCTGTCGCTGGTGCCGAGCAACTGGCGCTCGACGCAATCTCTGCAATCCTGGCTTGAACGCGGCGGTGTCGTTGGCATCGCGGGCATCGACACGCGCATGCTCACGCGACATCTGCGCGAGCATGGCGCGCAGTCCGGCTGCATTGCCAGCGGTGAGCGCGTTGATCCTCGCGCAGCGGTGGAAGCCGCGCGCGCCTTCCCCGGATTGCAGGGGATGGACCTGGCGAGCGTGGTGTCCACGCGCGAGGCGTATCAGTGGAACGACGGGATGATCTGGCGCGAAGGTCCGCGTCTGCCGCTGCGCGCGCATCAGCGTCTGCATGTGGTGGCGTGGGACTTTGGCGTCAAGCGCAACATCCTGCGGCTGCTGGCGGAGATGGGTTGTCGCGTCACGGTGCTGCCGGCGCGCACCAGCGCCGCCGAAGCACTCGCGCTGCAACCCGATGGTGTGTTTCTCTCCAATGGCCCGGGCGATCCGGAGCCTTGCGACTACGCTGTGGCGGCGATCCGCGAAGTGCTGAAGACCAACATTCCGATCTTCGGCATTTGTCTGGGGCATCAACTGCTGGGTCTTGCCGTTGGCGCGCGCACGGTGAAGATGAAGTTCGGTCATCACGGGGCCAATCATCCGGTGCAGGAAGTTGCCACGCGCCGCGTGATGATCACGAGTCAGAATCATGGCTTTGCGGTGGACGCCAGCACGCTGCCGGCCAACGCGCGCGTCACGCATGTGTCGCTGTTCGACGGCTCATTGCAGGGCTTTGAACTCACCGACCGGCAAGCCTTCGGCTTCCAGGGTCATCCCGAAGCCAGCCCCGGTCCCGACGACCTGCTGCCGC
The DNA here is from genome assembly GCA_031277355.1 of Nevskiaceae bacterium. Taxonomy (GTDB): domain Bacteria; phylum Pseudomonadota; class Gammaproteobacteria; order Steroidobacterales; family Steroidobacteraceae; genus ZC4RG30. The sequence goes on from JAITMN010000077.1 coordinate 8,342, forward strand.
TGTTCGAGCGCTTCCTGCAAGCGATGGTGACGCGGTTGCAGAATCTGCCGCGCACGCAGCGCAACTTCACGTCATCGACGAAACGGGACTGACGCACGATGCCCAAGCGCACAGACATCCAAAGCATTCTGATCATCGGCGCCGGTCCCATTGTGATCGGCCAGGCCTGCGAGTTCGACTACTCCGGCGCGCAGGCGTGCAAGGCGCTGCGCGAGGAGGGCTACCGGGTCATTCTGGTGAACTCCAACCCGGCCACCATCATGACCGACCCGGAGATGGCCGACGCCGTCTACATCGAGCCGGTGAACTGGCGCACCGTCGCGCGCATCATCGAGAAGGAGCGTCCCGATGCGCTGCTGCCGACGATGGGCGGTCAGACCGGGCTGAACACCGCGCTTGATCTGGCGCGCGAAGGCGTGCTGAAGCAATTTGGCGTGGAATTGATCGCCGCTTCACCGCAGGCCATCGACACGGCTGAGGATCGCGAGAAGTTTCGCAATGCGATGACGGAGATTGGTCTGGCCTCGCCGCGCTCGCTGATCGCCCATTCGATGGAAGAAGCGCACGCCGCGCAAGCGGAGCTGGGTTTCCCCATTGTGATCCGCCCCTCGTTCACGCTGGGCGGCACCGGCGGCGGCATTGCCTACAACCGCGAGGAATTCGAAGCCATCGTCACGCGCGGCCTCGACGCCTCGCCCTCCAACGAAGTGCTGATCGAAGAATCCGTGGTGGGCTGGAAGGAAATCGAGATGGAGGTGGTGCGCGATCGCAACGACAACTGCATCATCGTCTGTTCCATCGAGAACCTCGACCCGATGGGTGTGCACACCGGCGACTCGATCACCGTCGCGCCGGCGCAAACGCTTACCGACAAGGAATATCAGCGCGTGCGCGCCGCTTCGATTGCGGTGCTGCGCAAGATCGGTGTGGAAACCGGCGGTTCGAATGTGCAGTTTGCGATCAATCCGGTCGATGGGCGGTTGCTCATCATCGAAATGAATCCGCGCGTGTCGCGTTCCTCTGCGCTGGCGTCGAAGGCCACCGGCTTTCCGATTGCGAAGATCGCGGCGAAGCTGGCCGTGGGCTATACGCTCGATGAACTGAAGAACGAGATCACCGGCGGTCGCACGCCGGCTTCGTTCGAACCGGCCATCGACTATGTGGTCACGAAAGTGCCGCGCTTCACCTTCGAGAAATTCCCGGCGGCGAACAATCGCCTGACCACGCAGATGAAATCGGTGGGCGAGGTGATGGCCATTGGCCGCACCTTCCAGGAGTCGCTGCAAAAGGCGCTGCGAGGTCTTGAAACCGGTCTCGATGGACTGGGCGGCATGATGAGCCTGCCGTTGGCCGACGAGGACGCCGAAGCGCAACTGGCCTACGAACTGCGCAATCCGGGCGGCAATCGTCTGCTGTATGTGGCCGATGCGTTCCGCGCCGGCTGGTCGATGGAGAAGATTCAGGGATTGAGCTACATCGACCCGTGGTTCCTCGCGCAGATTGCCGATCTGGTGGGCGAAGAAACGCAGGTGGCCAAGCAGGGCGTCGATGCGCTCGATGCCCCGCGCCTGCATGATCTGAAGCGCAAGGGTTTCTCCGACAGCCATCTGGCGCGGCTCACCGGCCAGAGCGAAAAGGCGCTGCGCGACCATCGCCGTGCGCTCGGCATTGCGCCGGTGTACAAGCGTGTGGATACCTGCGCGGCCGAGTTCGCCACGTCCACCGCGTATCTGTATTCCACCTATGAATTGCAGTGCGAGGCTGAACCCACGGATCGCCGCAAGATCATGATTCTCGGCGGCGGCCCGAATCGCATCGGTCAGGGCATCGAGTTCGATTACTGCTGCGTGCATGCGTCGATGGCGCTGCGCGAAGCCGGGTTCGAAACCATCATGGTGAACTGCAACCCGGAGACGGTTTCAACCGACTACGACACCTCCGATCGTTTGTACTTCGAGCCGTTGACGCTGGAAGACGTGCTGGAAATCATCGCGAAGGAAAAGCCCGAAGGCGTGATCGTGCAGTACGGCGGACAAACGCCGCTGAAACTGTGCCGCGCGCTGGAAGCCAATGGCGCGCCGATCATCGGCACGACGCCGGATGCCATCGACATCGCCGAAGACCGCGAGCGCTTTGCCGATCTGGTGCGCCGTCTGGGGCTGCGTCAGCCCGCCAACGCCACGGCGCGCACCGAAGCGCAGGCGCTGCTGATGGCGCGCGACGTGGGTTATCCGCTGGTGGTGCGTCCTTCCTATGTGCTGGGCGGCCGCGCAATGGAAGTGGTGTACGCCGAAGAAGACCTCAAAACCTACATGACCGACGCGGTGCGCGTGTCGAACGACAGCCCCGTGCTGCTCGACCGCTTCCTCGATCAGGCCATCGAAGTGGATGTGGATGCGCTCTGCGACGGCACGGACGTGCTGATTGGCGGCATCATGGAGCATGTGGAGCAGGCCGGCGTTCACTCCGGCGATTCCAGTTGTTCGCTGCCGCCCAACAGTCTGTCACAAGACATCCAGCAGCAGTTGCGCGAACAGACGCGCAAGCTGGCGCTGGGGTTGGGCGTCGTCGGGCTGATGAACATTCAGTTCGCGATTCAGAACGGCGTGGTCTATGTATTGGAAGTGAACCCGCGCGCCTCGCGCACGGCGCCGTTTGTGTCGAAGGCCACGGGCCGCCCCATCGCGAAGATCGGCGCGCTGTTGATGACCGGCCTCAAGCTGACGCAGTTGGGCGCAACGCACGAAATCGTGCCGAATTATTATTGCGTGAAAGAAGCGGTGTTCCCGTTTGCGAAGTTCCCCGAGTCCGATCCCATTCTCGGCCCGGAGATGAAATCCACCGGCGAGGTGATGGGCACGGGTCGCACGTTTGGCGAGGCGTATGCCAAATCGCAGACCGCTTCGGGCACGAAGCTGCCCACGTGCGGCGTGGCGTTGCTGTCGGTGCGCGAGCGCGACAAGCCCGGCGCGGTAGACCTCGCACGTCGCCTGACGCAGCGCGGCTTCGAGATCGTCGCCACCGAAGGCACGGCCAAGCAGATTGCTGCGGCCGGTCTGCCGGTGCGCCGCGTGAACAAGGTGCGCGAAGGCCGGCCGCATATCGTCGATATGGTGAAGAACGATGAGATTGCGCTGATCGTCAACACCACCGAAGGCCGGCAGGCCACGCGCGATTCGCAGGCCATTCGCCGCGAAGCGGTGATGCGCCGCGTAACGTATTACACGACGCTGGCGGCGGGGCTTGCCAGTTGCGAGGCGCTGGATCATCTGGGCGACGTGGACGTGAACCGTCTGAAAGACCTGCATCGCGAAGTGGGAGCGGGCGCATGAAGCGCGTACCGATCACGCTGCGCGGCGCGGAGGCGCTGCGCAATGAATTGCGCAAACTCAAGAGCGAGTCGCGGCCGGCCATCATCAAGGCCATTGCCGAAGCGCGCAGCCACGGCGATCTGTCGGAGAACGCCGAATATCACGCCGCACGCGAACAGCAGGGCTTCATCGAAGGCCGTATTCAGGAACTGGAAGCCAAGCTTTCCAGCGCCGAAGTGATCGACGTCTCAACCCTCGACGCGGGCGGCAGAGTGGTGTTCGGGGCCACCGTGGAAGTGGAGGATGAAGACACCGGCGCTCGCCTCACCTGGCAGATCGTCGGTGAGGATGAGGCCGACATCAAGGCCGGCCGCATCTCGATCGGTTCGCCCATTGCGCGTGCGCTGGTGGGCAAGCAGGAGGGCGACAGCGTGGAAGTGGCTGCGCCGGGTGGTGCGCGCAATTACGAAGTGATTGCGGTGCGCTACGAATAGTCGAAGGGATTTTTTCCAATCAACAAACCCATTCTGGAGATCAGATTGATGAAGCTTTCAACAGTTTCGTTGGCGGTGGCGGCTGTTCTGGCGGCTTCGGCCCATGCGCAAGCGCAGAACGCCGATGACGGCGGCCTGCCGGAGATCGTCGTCACTGCGCAGAAGCGCGCGGAGAATGTGCAGGACGTGCCCATTGCGATCAGCGTCTTTGATTCGGCGGCGCTGAAAGAGCGCTCGATCGGCAATGTGTCGGCGCTGTCGAACATCACGCCCAATGTCACGCTCGACGCCTCCACGCCGTTCTCCGGTTCCAGCGCGGTGCTGGGCGCAACGATTCGCGGTATCGGTTCCAGTGACTTTGCGTTCAACATCGACCCGGCGGTGGGTGTGTATCTCGACGGCGTGTACCTGGGCCGCTCCATCGGCGCGAACCAGGACCTTCTGGACGTGGAGCGCATCGAAGTGTTGAAGGGTCCGCAGGGCACGCTGTTTGGCCGCAACTCCGTTGGCGGTGCAATCTCCATCGTCACGCGCGATCCGGGCAATGAGTTTGCCGTCACCGGCGATGTGACGGTGGGCAGCTTCAACCGCCTGCAAGTGCGCGGCATGGTGGAGTTGCCGCTGATCGACAATGCGCTGAGCTCGTCGCTGGCTTTCAGCACGTTGAAGCGCGATGGCTTTCAAAAGCGCGTGCCGTATCCGGGCGACACGGGTTCCTATGAGTCGTGGGAGCTGTTCCCGGCTTCGGGCTACCACAGCGGTCTTCGTCAGGGCGGCGATGACAGTTGGAACCTGCGCGGCAAACTGCGCTGGAACAACGGCGGTGCGTTGCGCGCCACGCTCACCGGCGATCTGACGCGCATCGATCAGGAATCCACGGCCAACACGGTGCTGGCTGCAACGCCGGTGCCCGGTCCGTTTGCCGGCCTTGCCGAGAACAACATCCCCGGCACTGCACTCGATGTGGTCACCGGCTCGTCGGGCTTTTTGTTCGCCGGCCTCTACAACTTTTGCATTGGCGCAACGGCGGCGGAAATCGCTGCGCGCAACGCGCAGTTGGTCTGCGGTCCGCGCAACAGCGTTGCCGGTTACCAGACCCTTCCGGGGCTCGCCAGCCGCAACGTGGATGCTGACCCGTTCAACGATTTGATTCCCTATGACGATCGCTGGGTGAACGAGGATATCGACAAGAGCTGGGCCACCGGCAACGACTTTTCCAAGTTGCAGCAGGGCGGCATTGGTTTGAATCTGGAATATGATCTGACGTCCGACATCACGCTGCGTTCGATTTCCTCGTGGCGCAAACTCGACTTCATCGCGGGCGTTGATCTCGACAACTCCCCGCTGCCCATTCTGCAAACCAGCTTCACGGTGAATCAGCAGCAGTGGAGCGAGGAATTGCAGCTCACCGGTTCGCTGCTCGACAACAGCCTGAACTTCGTCGTCGGCGGTTATGTGTTCAACGAAAAGGGCGATCTGCGCGACTTCGTGACCTTCGCAGGCGGCTTGTTGCAGGTGGATGGCCCCGGCCACATCGACACCACCGCGTATGCGCTGTTCAGCCAGATCGACTGGCGCGTGAATGACCTGCTGGGCTTTACGCTGGGTGGCCGCTGGACGCGCGAAGACAAGGGCTATGACGGCGCGCAGTCCGACGTGAACGGCTTCAACTACAAGCTGTTCGACTGCATGGACCTGAACGCGCAGGGTATCCCCACTGCGGGCTGCGCCCAAGCCGTGGACTTCCCGATTCCCGATCAGCCATTCCGTTACTACCCCTTTGAACCGAGCAAGCAGGACTTCAACAACTTCTCGTTCAAGGCCGGCGTGCAGGTTTATCCCACCGACGACGTGATGCTGTATGGCTCGTTCAGTCAGGGCTACAAGACCGGCGGCTGGACCACGCGCCTGTCGAACCCGCTGCCCGTTGCGCCGACCTTCGGCGAAGAAAAGGCCGGCACCTGGGAACTGGGCGTGAAGTCCACGTTGATCGAGCGGCGCTTGCAGTTGAACGCGGCGGCCTTCAGCACGCAGTACAAGGGAATTCAGTTGAACTTCCAGGAAGGCGTGTCGCCCACCGTGCAGAACGCGGGTAACGCGCGCATCAACGGCTTTGAAGTGGAGACGCTGGCCGCGCCGGTCGACAACTTCACGATTACCGCATCGCTCGGGTATCTGGATGCCTACTACACTTCGCTGGAGGCTCCTGCGCAGGTTGCGCCGTCGCCGTTCCAGTTGGGTGTGGCGGTGGATTCTGATCTGCCCAAGGCGCCGCACTGGAAGTTCAACGTCTCGCCGCGTCTGGAACTGCCGGTGAGCAATGGTTCGGTGGTGCTGCTGGCCGACTGGACGCACACCGCCAGCATGCGCAACGACACCGAAGGCACGATCCTGATGCTGCGCCCGAGCACCGACATGTTCGACGCCAGCGTGGGCTACTACCCCAGTGGCAAGAACTGGAACGTCACCGTCGGCGGCACAAACCTCTCGGATGAGCGCTACATCATCACCGGGCAGGCGCAGATCGCCGGTGGCGTGATCTATGGCACCTACAACCGGCCGCGCGAGTGGTACATGCGTCTGGGGTTTGATCTGAACTAAGCCTGATACAGCCGCGTGCGTTCAAGGGCGCACGCGGCTTTTCTTGCCCGTAGCTGAGCGTGCTGTTCTGCGATCGAAAGTAAATCGCCCTCGATCCTTCAGCAGAACTTCTTCTTCATCCGATCCATCATTTCCCGTGCCTGAAACGGTGCGCCATGTGCCGCTGCGCGCTCGCTGGTCGTGGTGGCCTTCGGCACGATGATCCACATCACCAGATAAACCGCCAGCCACAGGCCGCTGGTGAACAGCGTGAGCAGGATGAAGGCCACGCGCACCCACACCGGATCGACGCCGAAGTACGCGCCCAGACCGCCGCAGACGCCAGCCCACATGCTGTCTTCTTGCAGGCGATACAGCCGTCGCGGACGCGCCCCATTCGCAGCCGCAGCGCCCGCGCCGGTGTTGGTCTGCGCGCCTGTGCTCGTGTCCGCACTCGCACTGGCGTTCGCAGCAGTTGAATCAGCCGATTCTCCCGGCTCGATCACCGGCCCCATCTGTTCAACGATGCGCTGGATTTCTTCCTGCGTCACCACCGTCTTGTGCGTACCAAGACAGGCGCGGCATTTGTCGCCAATGGCCTGTTCCAGATCGCGCAGGATTTCCGCGCGATCCGGATTGCCCGCAAGATTGCGTTCCGCCGCGCCCAGATATGCCCGCAGCGCTTCGTAGCCTTCATCATCCACCTGGTAGGCGTTGTCGTTCAGGCTGATCGTCGTGACCTTGCGCATGTCAGTTCCCCAGGCGGTTGAGGGTGTCGGTGAGGTGTTGCCAGTAGCCTTGCAACTCGGTCAGCGCATCGCGCCCCCGGTCGGTGAGGCGGTAATACTTGCGCGGCGGGCCGGCGTCGGAGTCCTGCCACTCATAGTCCACCAGCCGTTCGCGGCGCATGCGGCTGAGCAAAGGGTAGAGCGTGCCTTCCTGCGTGGCGAATTCGCTGCCGGCCAGATGTTGCAACATCTCGGCCGCATAGAGCTTGCGCGTGCAGATCACCCGCAGGATCGCAAATTCCAGCAAGCCTTTTCGCAACGCGCCGAATTTTTCGCCGGTGTTTTGCATCTGAAGTGATCCAGTACCTTTATTGAAAAAGGTACTGGATCAGGGCGGGCGATGCAAGCAGTACCGAGCAGGGCAGTGTGCTTTGCAGGATCAATACGATGCCATTCTTCGCGAAAAATCATTGTAAATTTGAAATTCCATGTTAAAAATACAATCATGATAAGCCGCCGCTATCAAGGGGAAGTCGAACGCGCCCTTGCCCGTCAGGCCGCCGTGGCGCTACTGGGTCCGCGCCAATCGGGCAAAACCAC
>JAITMN010000090.1 GCA_031277355.1 Nevskiaceae bacterium
CAGGAAATCGTGCTCGGCATCGGCGGCGTGCGCGCGCTGCGCGCGTTGGGACGCGCGCCTGCCGTGTGGCACATGAACGAAGGACACGCCGCGTTTCTGGCCATCGAATTGCTGCGCGAGCAGATGGCGCAGGGTCTTGATTTCCAGGCCGCGCTGGAAGCCACCGCCGCGCAATGCGTGTTCACCACGCACACGCCGGTGGCGGCCGGTCACGATGCGTTTCCCGATGGGCTGTTCAGTCAGCATTTCTCCGGCATGGCCCGCGCGATGAATGTGTCGATGGATCAACTGCTGGCGCTGGGGCATGCCTCCGCGCCCGATGGCCGCTTCAACATGACGCGGCTGGCGCTCAATGGTGCGCGGCGCGTCAATGGCGTGAGCCGCATTCACGGCGGTGTGTCCTCGCGGCTGTGCGCCGGGCATTGGCCTGAGGTTCCGCCCACGGAGAATCCGCTGGGCTATGTGACCAATGGCGTGCATGTGCCCACGTTCCTGTCTTCGACGTGGGGGCGTTATCTGGATCAGCGTTTGCCGGAGTGGCGTCAGCGGCTGTGCGACAAGGATTACTGGTCGGCCATCGACAATGAATTGAACGCGCCGTTCTGGGTCACTGCGCAGCAGGTGAAGTCGCAGATGCTGGCAGGCGTGCGTGCGCGTTTGGCGCTGGAATACCGGCGCAAGGGCATGTCGCCGGTGCAACTGCGGCATGTGACGCGATTGCTCGATCCGGCCAATCCGCGAGTGCTGACGATTGGTTTTGCGCGGCGCTTTGCCACGTACAAACGCGCGGCGTTGATCATGCGTGATCGTGAGCGGCTGCGGCGGTTGGTGTCGAACCCCGAACGTCCGGTGGTGTTTTTGTTTGCGGGCAAGGCGCATCCGGCCGATCAGCCGGGGCAGCAGGTGTTGCGCGAGATCAAGCAGGCGATGCTGACGCCGGAACTGGCCGGGCATGTGGTGTTCCTTGAAGACTACGACATTCAGCTTGCGCGCTGGCTCGTTACCGGCGTTGATGTGTGGCTGAACAATCCGATTGCGCCGCTGGAGGCCAGCGGTACGTCGGGCATCAAGGCTGCGGTGAATGGCCGCTTGAATCTGTCGGTGCTCGATGGGTGGTGGGCGGAGGCTTTCGACGGCGCCAACGGCTGGGGCATCTCCGGCGCCGATGTGCAGGACGCCGAGCGGCGCGACGCGCTCGACGCCGATGCGGTGCTCGACGCCATCGAGGAGGAAGTCGTGCCGCTGTACTACGCGCGCAACGACGAGGGCATTTCCGCCGATTGGGTGCGCCGTTGCCGTCATGCGATGGCAAGCGTGGTGCCGCGATTCAACATGCGGCGCACCGTGCGCGATTATGCGGCGGGGCTTTACGCACCGGCCGCGCAACGCGGCGCGCGCTTGCTGGCCGATGGCGGCGCGGGCGCGAAGCAACTGGCGCAGTGGAAGCAGCATGTGCGCGAGCGCTGGGGCAGCGTGCGGATACTGGGCGTGTCGGCGCAGCCGCGCGATCCGGGCGTGGATGCGCCGCTGCGGATGACGGTCAGTGTGGATACCGGTGGTCTGTCGCCGGCCGATCTGCGCGTTGAATTCAAGGCCACGCGCACGCTGCCGGGCGAAGTGTTCGAACAGGCGCCGCTGACCTCATTCGGTCATGCGTCGCCGCAGGGTCAGTGGCGAGCGGAGTTTTTGCCCACCGGGCACAACGCAGCCGATGGCGGCGCGCTGTATGAGGTGGCCGCCGTGCCGCCGGCCACGGGGCAGTATCGACTGGATGTGCGCGTGTATCCGTGGCATGAAATGCTGTCGCATCCGTTGGAGATGGGGTTGCTCAAGACGGCGTGAGTTTGCGCAGGTATTTATTTGTCATCTACGTCTCTGGCTAATCCAACAATGACAAATTGACGGAAATGCGCAACAGCGGGCTGTTCAGGATGCCTTGACCAGCAACAGCCCCCCCAGCGGCGGCAGATCAAGCCTCAGCGAATAAGGTTGGCCGTGGCGCGGTTCGAGCCGCGCCGGGGCCGCCACGCCGCCCAGATTCGAGCCGCCGTAGTGCACGGAGTCGGAGTTCAGCAGTACGCGATACTCGCCGGGTTCGGGCACGCCGATTTCATAGCCCATGCGCGGTTGCGGCGTGAGGTTCAATGCCACGACGAGGGTTGGACCGCTGCCGCCATTCCCATCGCCATCCTCATCGCCGCCGCTGCGCAGCCAGCTCAGCGTGGATTGCTCGCGGTCGTTGCAGTCGATCCACGCAAAGCCCTGCGGTTCGAACTCGTGCCGGTGCAGCGCCGGTTCGTTCACGTACAGACGATTGAGGTCAGAGAGCAATAGCATCATGCCGCGATGTTCGTTGTGTTCGAGCAGAAACCACGGCAGCGCCACGTGAAAGTCCCATTCCCAGGGATGCGCGAATTCTCCGCCCATGAACAGCAGCTTCTTGCCGGGCGTCATCCACATCATGAAATACAGCGCCCGCAGGTTCGCCAGTTGTTGCCAGCGGTCGCCGGGCATGCGGCCCAGCAGCGAGCGTTTCAGATGCACCACTTCATCGTGCGACAGCGGCAGGATGAAATTTTCGCTGTACGCATACATCTGCCCGAAGGTCAGACGTTCGTGATGATGACTGCGGAAGATCGGGTCCACCTGGAAGTAATCCAGCGTGTCGTGCATCCAGCCCATGTTCCACTTCATCGAAAAACCCAGACCGCCCACATCCACGGGGCGGCTGACCAGCGGCCAGTCGGTGGATTCCTCCGCCATCATCAGCGTGCCGGGCGAGCGTGAATGCGTGAGCGTGTTCAACTGGCGAAGAAAGTCGATGGCTTCCAGATTCTCGCGGCCACCATAACGATTCGGCGCGAAAATGCCTTGACGGCCGAAGTCCAGATACAGCATCGAGGCCACGGCATCCACGCGCAGTCCGTCGAAGTGAAACTGCTCCAGCCAGTAGCAGGCTGAAGACAACAAAAAGCTGCGCACTTCGTTGCGCTCGTAGTTGAAGATGTAGGTGCCCCAATCGGCGTGCTCGCCCTTGCGCGGGTCTTCGTATTCATACAGCGCGCTGCCGTCGAAACGCGCCAGGCCATGCGCATCGCGCGGAAAGTGCGCGGGCACCCAGTCGAGCAGCACACCGATACCGGCGCGATGACAGCGTTCGATGAAGCGCTTCAGATCATCCGGCGTGCCATGACGACGCGTTGGCGCAAAGTAGCCGGTGGTTTGATAGCCCCAGGAATCATCCAGCGGATGCTCGGTGATCGGCAGCAGTTCGATGTGCGTGTAGCCCAGGCTTTGCACATGCGGGATCAGTTGATCGGCCAGTTCGTTCCAGTCGAGGAAGCTGCCATCGGTGTGGCGTTGCCATGAACCCGTGTGTACTTCGTAGATCGACAGCGGCGCATGCAGCCAATCGCGTTGCGCGCGGGCTTGCATCCAGTCGTCATCTTTCCACGCATGGGCGTCATCGCTTTGAATGATCGACGCGGTGGCGGGGCGCAGTTCCATGGCGCGCGCATAGGGGTCGGTCTTCGTCTCCACGTTGCCGGAGGAACGATTGCGAATTTCATATTTGTATAACTGACCAACAGGCAGGCCGGGCACGAACAGTTCCCACACGCCGCTGCGTCCCAGCACACGCATCGGCAGACGGCGGCCATCCCAATCGCAGAACGGCCCTACCACGCTGACGCGCTCGGCATTGGGCGCCCACACCGCAAAGCGGATGCCCGGCACATCATCGAAGGTTGCCGGATGCGCGCCCAGCATCCGCCAGCTTTCGGCATAACCACCGCTGGCGAACAGCGCCAGATCGTCGGCCGACAACGTGGGCGCGAAGCTGTAGGGATCGGCGCGGGTATGCGGGATGCCGTGATCGTCCACCCATTCGATGATGGGGTGCGCAGGCAATTGGCTGCGAGGCCATTGCCCGATGAAGAAATCCGACTGACCCGCGCGTTCCAGCGCCGCGCCGCCGACCAATCGTGCGCTGCGCGTGCTGGGCAGATAAACGCGCAGCAGCGTTATTGCGCCGTCGTGATGCGGACCCAGCACGCCATGCGGATCGTGGCTTCGGCCTTCGGCTATGCGGATCATTACAGTTGCGCGGCTGCGAAGGTGTCGCACTGATTGACGTCGCCGCCGTCGATGCCACGTTTGAACCAGCGCATGCGCTGCGCCGACGTGCCGTGCGTGAACGTATCGGGCATCACGCGGCCCTGCCCCTGTTGTTGCAGGCGGTCATCGCCGATCGCGCTGGCGGCGGTCAACGCCTGCTCCACATCGCCGGCTTCCAGAATGTTGCGTGTTTCATCGGCTTTTGCCGCCCAAACGCCGGCCAGACAATCGGCCTGCAATTCCAGTCGCACCGACAGGGCATTGGCCTGCGCTTCGTTGCCGGCGCTTTGCTGCGCCTGCTGCACCTTGCCCGAGATGCCCAGCAGGTTCTGAACATGGTGACCGACTTCGTGGGCGATCACATACGCCTGCGCGAATTCTCCGGGGGCGTGAAAGCGCTCTTGCAGTTCCTGATAGAAGGCCAGATCGATGTATACCTTGTTGTCGAGCGGGCAGTAGAACGGCCCCATCACGGTTTGACCGATGCCGCAGCCGGTGTCCACGTCATCGCTGAACAACACCAGTTTCGGTTCCACATACGAACGGCCCATCTGTTGAAATTCCCCCTGCCACACGCGCTCGGTGGAGCCCAGCACCTGCGCGACGAAGCGCGCCTTGGCATCATCGGCTGGCGGCGGCGCAGCGGGGTCTGATGCGGCAGTGCCGCCACCGCCCTGCATTTGCGAGACGATACCGAGCACCGTCGAGGGGTCGATGCCGAGAAAGTAACTGGCCGCCAGCGCGATCACCACTGCGCCCAGCCCGAGCTTGCCCGGCCCCACCGCGCGCCGGCCACGGCGGTCTTCGACATTGCGGCTTTGCTGTTCGTCGTCCAGACGCATGGCTTGTGATCCTTCATTCCGGAGCGCAGGCAGTATGGCACGGCTGCCCGTTATCAGACACCATAAGCGTCTCAATCCTGGGAGAACGAATGATGAATAG
>JAITMN010000093.1 GCA_031277355.1 Nevskiaceae bacterium
TCGCCCTGAAAGCCGATCAGCCCGCGCGCCGGCACGCGGTAGTCGATGCGCACGCGGCCTCGACCGTCCATCATCATGTCTTTCATTTCGGCGCGGCGCTGGCCCAAGGCTTCCATCACGCTGCCCTGATGGTTTTCTTCAACGTCTACCGTGAGCGCTTCAAACGGCTCGTGCGTAACGCCATCCACCTGCCGCAGCAACACCTGCGGGCGCGACACGGCCAGTTCATAGCCTTCGCGACGCATGTTCTCGATCAGGATCGTCAAGTGCAGTTCGCCGCGACCGGAGACGCGGAAGATATCCGCATCGGCGGTTTCTTCCACGCGCAGCGCGACGTTGTGCTCCAGCTCGCGCATCAATCGTTCGCGTATCTGGCGGCTGGTGACGAACTTGCCTTCGCGCCCGGCCAGCGGCGAGGTGTTGACCTGAAAGTTCATCGCCAGCGTCGGCTCATCCACCGCAATCGGCGGCAGACCGTCGGCGTGTTCGGCATCGCACACGGTGATACCGATGTTCACGTCTTCAAGGCCGGTGATCGCAACGATGTCGCCCGCGGCTGCCGATTCCACCGGGCCGCGCGAAAGACCCTGAAAAGCCAGCACCTGACCGATCTTGCCGCTGCCGATGTTGCGATCGCCATGACACAGCACGACGTTCTGCCCCGGCTTCACCGTGCCGCGACGGATGCGGCCCACGCCGATGCGCCCCACATAGGAGTTGTAGTCGAGCGTGGAGATTTGCAGTTGCAGCGGGCCTTCCACATCGCGCGGCGGCTCGGGCACGTACTTCAGGATGGCTTCGAACAGCGCGGTCATGTCCGGCTGGTGCTCGGTGGAATCCAGACTCGCCCAGCCATGCAGCGCCGAAGCGTAGATCACCGGGAAATCCAGTTGCTCGTCGGTGGCGCCGAGTTTGTCGAACAGATCAAACGTCTGGTCGATCACCCAACCCGGACGCGCGCCGGGGCGGTCGATCTTGTTTACCACGACAATGGCTTTCAGGCCCAGGCCCAGCGCCTTGCGCGTGACGAAGCGCGTCTGCGGCATCGGCCCTTCCACTGCATCCACCAGCAGCAGCACGCCATCGACCATCGACAGCACGCGCTCGACTTCGCCGCCGAAGTCGGCGTGGCCCGGTGTATCCACCACATTGATGCGCACGCCGCCGTAATCGATGGCGCAGTTCTTCGCCAGGATCGTGATGCCGCGCTCCTTTTCGATGGCGTTGGAGTCCATGATCCGCTCGCCCACTTTTTCGTGAGCGGCGAAGGTGCCGGATTGTTTGAGCAGGCAGTCCACCAATGTGGTTTTGCCGTGATCGACGTGGGCGATGATCGCGATGTTACGCAGCGGGCGTTCCATGGGGCCTTGAGGCGTGCGCCGGGGGAGGGCGCCAAGAAAATGGGGCGCGAGATTAGCAGGTTTGGCGCGATGTTAGAATCACCGCGCGATGTCCACCGCCGCCGAAATTCCCTCACCCCTTGACGCCTTCCGGCAGGAAGTCGAGCGCCTGCGCGCTCGCGGCGTGCTGGGTCGTTCGGACCGGCTCCAGCGGCTGTTCGACTTTCTGGTGAACTGCCACGAACAGGGCCGGGTACCCAAAGAGGTGGAGGTCGCAATTGATGCCTTTGGCAGGAATCCGGGGTTCGATGCGGGGCAGGACGCGCTGGTGCGGGTGCATGCGCACAAGCTGCGCCGCCGTTTGGAGGAGCACTATCGGCAGGAAGCGCCCACGCAGCCGTGGCAATTGGTGGTGCCGCGCGGCGAATACCGGCTTTCGCTGGAGGCGCGCGAGGGCGCGGATAGCGAACCTGCCGCACTCGAAGCGCAGAGGCCAGCTGTTGCCGCTGCCGCCACCGCCACTACGGGCCACGCTTCGTCGGCGCGCTGGGCATGGCTGCTCTGCGGTCTGCTCGCCGCCGCCTGCGTGGGACTGTTGCTGCATGGGTGGCTCGCCGAGCGCCCCGACGTTCGCAATCGCGCATTGCTGCAATCGGCGTTGTGGGCGCCGCTGATGGCCGACAACCTGCCCATTCAAGTGGTGCTCGGCGACTACTTCATCTACGGCGAACGCGGGCCCGGCGGTGAAGTCACGCGGCTGGTGCGCGACTTCGAAGTGAACTCGCCCGCCGATCTGGAACAACGCCTGATCGCGGAGCCTGAACTCACCGAACGTCTGGTGGATTTGAAACTGGGCTATCTGCCCACTTCCAGCGCACAGGCGTTGCGGCAGGTGTTGCCGGTGGTGATCGCCAGCGGCAAGCCGGTGAGTCTGACGCTGGCGTCGGAGTTGGAGCCTGCGTCGTTGAAGTCGGCGCATATCGTCTACATCGGCCTGCTCAGCGCAATGGGCATGATGATGGAAGAGCTTGCCTTCTCCGGTTCGCGTTTTGCCTTCGGCGCTTCCTACGATGAGTTGATCGACATGCAAACCGATCAGGTGTGGGTCAGCGAAGGCGGCGAAGTGCATGGCGGTGCTGAACGCTATCGCGACTACGCCTATCTGTCGCAGTTCGCAGGTCCGGTGGGCAATGCGCATCTGGTGATCGCCGGCACGCGCGACGCTGGCTTGATGCAGGCGGCGGAGATTGCCGCCGATCCGCAGCAGTTGTCGCCGCTGCATGGCGCGTCCTCGCTGAAGGGCTGGGAATCGCTGTTCGAAGTGCAGGGCTTGAACGGCATGAACGTCGAGTCGCGGCTGCTGAACTCCGGTGCGCTGACCACGCAGCTACCGCCCGAGTGAGTCGTCCTTCGAAAACGTCATCGCCTGCGCCGGCCGATTTGGGCCGGCTGCCCGTGGAAATGCGCGAAATCCTGCGTTACATGCGCAAGGCTTTCGAACTGGTGTGGCAGACCAGTCATCGTCTCACGGTGTCGCTGGCGTTGCTCACGCTCATCGTTGGCGCGCTGCCCGCGCTGATTGCGTGGATCGGCGCACGCATCGTCGATGCGGTGGTGATGGCCGCCTCGCAGGGCGGGGCCGTCGCGCCGGTGTTGATGCTGGTGGCCTGGGAAGGCGTTGCCGTTGCCGCGCTCGCGCTTGCCACGCGCGGGCTGTCGCTGTCCACCACGCTGCTGCGCGATCAATTGGGCAATCGCGTCAATGTGATGATTCTGGAAAAAGCGTTGACGCTCGATCTGGCGCACTTCGAAGACTCGGAGTTCTACGACCGCATGACGCGCGCGCGCCGCGAAGCCTCGCAGCGTCCGCTGTCGATGGTGACGCGCAGTTTTGGTCTGGTGCAAAACCTGGTGTCGCTGGTCAGCTTCGCCGTGCTGCTGTTTGGCTTCTCGCCGTGGGCGGTGTTGTTGCTGGTGCTGGCGGGGTTGCCGGGCTTCATCGCCGAAGCGCGTTTCTCCAACGAGCGTTATCGTCTGTCGCGCTGGCGTTCACCGGAACGGCGCATGCAGATGTATCTGGAAACGGTGATCGCACGCGAGGACTACGCCAAGGAAGTAAAGCTCAACGGCCTGGGCCGCCGCTTGCTCGATCGTTACGAAGACATCTTCCGCCGCCTGCACGCCGAAGATCGCAAACTTGCGATACGTCGCGATGGCTGGGGTTTTGCGCTGGGATTGCTCGCCACGTTCGCGTTGTACGGCGGCTATGCGTGGGTGGCGGTGAGCGCCGTGCATGGCCTGATTACCGTGGGCCAGATGACGATGTATCTGATGCTGTTCCGGCAGGGTCAGTCGGCGGTATCGAGCGCACTCGGCGCGATCAGCGGGCTGTATGAAGATAATCTGTATCTGTCCACGCTGTATGAATACCTCGACACACCCGTGCCGCGAAAATTGGGCACGGCAAAGGCGGGGCCAAAGCCCGGCGATGGATTGATTCTCGAAAATGTGGGCTTCACCTATCCCGGCGCAACCGAACCCGCGTTGACCGACATCACGCTGCGGCTGCGTCCGGGTGAAACGCTGGCGATTGTCGGCGCCAACGGTTCGGGCAAGACCACGTTGATCAAACTGCTCACGCGATTGTATGACCCGACGACGGGCCGCATCCTGCTCGATGGTCTTGATTTGCAGCAATGGGACGAACAGACGCTGCGCGCACGCTTCGGCGTGATCTTTCAGGACTTCGCGCGATACCAGATGCCAGTGGGCGAGAACATCGGCGCAGGCGATGACACGCACTTCGACGACGAAGCCCGCTGGCGCGAGGCAGCGGAGTTGGGCCGCGCCGCGCCGTTCATCGAAAACTTGCCCAAGGGCTATCACACGCAGTTGGGCAAGTGGTTCCTCGATGGCCGCGAGTTGTCGGGCGGACAGTGGCAGAAGATCGCGCTGTCGCGCTCGTTCATGCGCCGCGACGCCGACATCCTCGTGCTCGACGAACCCACCGCCGCGATGGACGCGCAGGCGGAGGTGGAAGTCTTCGAGCATTTCCGCGAGTTGGCCGCCGGCCGCATCGCGATCCTGATTTCGCATCGCTTCTCCACGGTGCGAATGGCCGACCAGATCGTCGTGCTCGACAATGGCCGGCTGGTGGAGCAGGGCAGTCACGAGCAATTGATGAGCGGCGATGGCGTGTATGCGCGGCTGTTCACCTTGCAGGCGAGGGCGTATCAGTAG
>JAITMN010000095.1 GCA_031277355.1 Nevskiaceae bacterium
GTGTAGGTGGCCGGATTGGAGCGCGGCGTGCGACCGATGGGGCTTTGGTCGATGTCGATGACGCGGTCGATCAGTTCAAGGCCGGTGACGGCATCGGCCTGCGGCGGATCGTGACCCACGAGACCCAGATGATTGCACGCCGCTGCGAACAGCGTGTTGTTTACCAGTGTGGATTTGCCGGAACCGGATACACCCGTGACGCAGGTGAACAGGCCGATGGGAAAGTCGGCCGATACGGTTTTGAGATTGTTCGCCCTCGCGCCTTTGATGTGAATGGAGCGCTGCGGATCGCGCGGGTGTCTGCGTGCGGGGGTTGCAATGGCTTCGCGGCCCGACAGATAACGGCCCGTGAGCGAATCGGGAGTGGCGCAGATTTGCTTCGGTGTGCCTTGCGCGACGATGCGTCCGCCGTGCACGCCCGCGCCGGGGCCCAGATCAAGCACATGATCGGCGCGCAGTATCGCCTCTTCGTCGTGCTCCACGACGAGCACGGTATTGCCCAGATCACGCAGGCGTTGCAGCGTGCCCAGCAGTCGTTGATTGTCGCGCTGATGCAGGCCGATGGACGGCTCATCGAGAATGTACAGCACGCCGACAAGACCCGAACCTACCTGGCTTGCCAATCGGATGCGCTGCGATTCGCCGCCGGAAAGCGTTTCGGCGCTGCGTTCCAGCGTGAGGTAGTCAAGGCCCACGTCCACGAGAAAGCGCAGGCGGTCGGCCACTTCCTTGACGATGCGCGCGGCGATTTCCCCGCGCCAGCCGTCGAGCCTCAATTGCGTGTAGCGTTGCAGTGCGTCGGCCACCGACAGCGCGGCGATCTGCGGCAGCGTATCGCCGCCCACATGCACATGGCGCGCATCGGCGTTGAGCCGCGCGCCATCACATTCGATGCAGCGCCGCGTGCCGCGATACTTGCCCAATTCCTCGCGCACCGTCACCGATTCGGTTTCGCGGTAGCGCCGTTCCAGATTTGGAATGATGCCTTCGAAGGGATGCGCGCGTCGCGCCGCACGGCCGCGCGAATCGGTGTAGCGAAAGGCGATGTCGGTGTTGCCGCTGCCATTGAGCACCACATCGCGCACGTTCTTCGGCAGCGCGGACCACGGCGCTTCGATGTCGAAGTCGTAGTGTTCGGCCAGCGCGCGGATCATCTGGAAGTAGTAGGCGTTGCGGCGGTCCCAGCCGCGAATCGCGCCGCCGGCCAGCGATAACTGCGGGTGCATCACGATGCGCTGCGGATCGAAGAACTCCTGAAAGCCCAGTCCATCGCAGCCGCTGCAAGCGCCGGCGGGACTGTTGAAGGAGAACAGCTTGGGTTCCAGCGGCGGCACGCTGTGTCCGCACAGGGGGCAGGCGTGCACGCTGGAGAAGGTGAGTTCATCACGGCCCTTGGCCGCAAAAGCCAGACGCGCGAAGCCATTGCCCAGGCGCAACGCGGTCTCGAAGGATTCGGCCAGACGCTGCGCGATGTCGGGGCGCACCTTGAAGCGATCCACCACCGCTTCGATGTGATGCTTGCGCTTGGCGTCGAGCGCGGGCACGGCGTCGATCTCGCTGACCACGCCGTCCACGCGCACGCGCACGAAGCCGCGTGAGGCAAGATCGGCGAAGATGTCGTGATGCTCGCCTTTGCGCGCGGCGATCAGCGGGGCGAGCAGCAGACAGCTCTCGCCTTCGGGCAGCGTCAACACCTGATCCACCATCTGACTCACCGTTTGCGCGGTGAGGTCGATGTGATGCGTGGGGCAGCGCGGAATTCCGGCGCGGGCATAGAGCAGGCGCAGGTAGTCGTGGATTTCGGTGACGGTGCCCACGGTGGAGCGCGGGTTGTGCGAGGTGGCCTTCTGTTCGATGGCGATGGCCGGCGACAGGCCCTCGATGCTGTCGACGTCGGGTTTGTCCATCATCGACAGAAATTGCCGCGCATAGGCCGACAGCGATTCCACGTAACGGCGCTGGCCTTCGGCGTACAGCGTGTCGAAGGCCAGCGAAGACTTGCCGGAGCCGGACAGCCCCGTGATCACGATCAGCCGGTTGCGCGGCAGATCGACGTCGATATTGCGCAAATTGTGCGTGCGAGCGCCGCGTACGCGGATCTGATCCATGAGCCGGGTCCGGGAAAGCTCACATGAGGGGAAACATATTATAGACTAGGCGTTGATATCTGATGGACCAGGTATTGACGCAGCGCGCCAATGGCGCGCTGCACACGTCGACTCAGACATGAGGCAGGGAACGGGTGCCGATCATGAAGCGCCGTATGGCAAGGCAAGATGTCCACAAGTTGATTCCGCGAACGGCGCTCGACAGAGTGGCGGCGAGAATCCATGAGCGCGATGGCAGGCTGGTCACGCTGCCGGAGAAGATTTCGCTGAAGGATCGCACGTTGTTGTCGCTGCTGAAGAACATGCGCAGCGCCGTGCGGGATGGCAGCGATCCGGCGACGTTGAAGTCCTTTACCGATGCGGCGGCGGCTCATCTGCTCCAGACGCAGGGCGTTGTTGATGATCCGCAGTCCTCCGCGCCGCAGGGTCTGCGCCTGTCCACGCGCAAGATACAGCAGCTTCAGGACTACATCGAATCGCATCTGTCGGGCGAAGTGCGGGTTCAGAGCATGGCGAGCGTTGCCGGCATGAGCCGCGCGCAGTTCGTGCGCCGCTTCAAGGTGACGACGGGAAAGACCCCGCATCAGTTCGTGATCGACGCCAGGGTGCGCAGCGCGCAGGCGCTGTTGACCGATGGCGAGCTGAGCCTGGCGCAGATTGCCGAGCGCACCGGCTTTGCCACGCCGTCGCATTTCACGGCGGTGTTTCGCCGCATGGTGAAGGTTTCGCCGCTGGCTTATCGCAAGCAGATTGTTGAAGGTCGGCAGCCCGCACGCAGCGAAGCCGGTGTGCAGACGTCTCGTCTGGCCAGTGACTCGGCGCTGCGGATACAGTTGCTGCCCGAAAAAAAGCTGATCGTCAGCGCCGATGCGCCGGCATTGGGTGAATTTCAGTTGGAGCAGACTTCATTGCTGCTCAATGCGCATACTCGTCTGGTGAAGTCCAGCAAGGGCCTGGGTTGGACTGATCTGTTCGTCGCGGTAACCGACGAAATGCCGCACGATGGAATGCACGGCGCGGTGCCGGCGGTGTGGATCGTCACGGCGACGACCTCCAACGACATTCTGCGCTGTACGCCGGAGGGCCGATACGAATCGGTGTTGCCCGAAAACGCCATCTCCATCACCCGTGCAGGCGATGCCGTGTACGACGAAATCGGCGCACCCTTGCAGCCGCAGCACCTGTATTTGCGGCAAAGCCTGATCGATGAAGTGGCGGAGGAGTTGTTCGCCGACGGCAGAGACAGGCGTTTCATCGGCTCCTCGTTCGGTGTGAACGATGGCGTATTGCGGCGGCTGCTCGCGGCGATCGATGAGGCGCTGCGCGAACCGCCGCAGACGAGCCGGTTGACGGTGGAGTACGTTGCCCGTGCATTGGCCTCGCATCTGCTTGAAAAATACTCCACGGCAGGCCCGGCGCGGCCGCTGCCGGTGCATCCGTTCAACGCCCGCCAGATCAGCGAGTTGAACAATTTCATCAAGGACAATCTTTCCTCCGGCGTCAGCATTGCCGATCTTGCCAATGTGGTGGGGCTGGGGCGCGCACGCTTCATACAGCGCTTCAAGGCCAGCACCTTGCTGACGCCGCATCAGGCCGTGATCAAGATGCGCATCAAACGGGCGCGCAAGATGCTCGCCGGCAAGAATGCCGACTACGCCTTGATTGCGCTGGCGTGCGGGTTCGTCAATCAATCGCACTTCATCACGATGTTCAAACGCAATGTCGGCGTGACGCCGCACGAGTACCGACGCCTGATTGCCTAGCGCGAACGCCGCGCAAGAATCCGCACCGAATCTGCAAGAGTCGAGACGACTGTGGAATACAGCGGCCGTCGGCTGCCTGCAGAATTTGCGCAAGGTTTTATTGATGGCGGCGCCGACGAATTCTCTGTTGTCTGTGCTGGTGCCAGGGAGGGCGCCGGCGCCAAGGCAATTTTGTCGAGGGCCAGTTTGATGATGCCGCGTTCGTCTGCCCGCGTGGATCAGCGTGTGGACGATCACGCAGCGCCTTCGCGCGGCAACGGGCTGCGTGAAATGTTTGCGCAGAATCCGCGAGTGCTGCTGGAACTGTGCGCCGGTTCGCTGGTGAGCAACATGCTGGGCATCGCCACGGCGCTGTTTGCGATGCTGGCCTGGGATCGCGTAGCGCCGGCGCGTTCGCCTCATGTATTGTGGATGCTGGCCGCAGGCGTGGGTGTGGCGCTGGTGTTGGAGTATGGCCTGCGCATCGTGCGCGCATCGATCAGCGATCACTGCGCCAGAAAGGCCGATCTTGCGCTGTCGGAGTTGCACTATTCGCGGCTGCTGGCATTGAGCGATGATGCCCGGTCGCGCTGCGCCGGTTCGCTGATCGCGCGGATGCGCGACTTCGAGTGCGCGCGCGAAGCGCTGACGTCGGCCGCATTGGGCGCCCTGCTCGATGCGCCCTTTGCTGTGGTCTTCATTCTGGTCATCGCGTTGCTCGGCGGATATCTGGCGTTGCCGGCGCTGGTGGCGGCGGTGCTGATCGTGCTGCCGGGGTTTCTGGTGCTTCGTTCGTCAACGAGATTATCCGTCGACGCCGTGGCTGCATCGGCGCTGCGCAATGCGATCTGGATGGAGTCGGTGCATCGGGCCGAAGACATCCAGAACCTGCAAGCCGAACCGCGCTTTCAGGCGTTGTGGGGCAGAGCCAATCAACGCTCGTCGGACATCTGGCTGCGGCAGCGTCAGTGGGTGGGCATGTTGAGCGGCTTGTCGGGCATCGTGCGCAACCTGGCCTGCGCCAGTGTGATCATCGGCGGCATCTACGGCATCATCGGCAACGAATTGTCTACCGGCGTCGTGATTGCCTGCCTGCTGCTGACCGGCCGCGCACTGACGTTGGCGGCCCAACTTCCCGCAGCGCTGGCGCGATTGCAGCAAGCCAAGACTGCCAAGCAAGCTTTGGATGCGCTGCTGGAACGGCCAGATCAGGATTTGCTCAAAGGTCGCCACCGCCGTTCGGTGTTGATCGGTCGCTATCGCTTCCAGAATGTGCAGTACGCCCATGGTTCGCAGCAACCTTTGGCGATGGATGTGCCGGCGCTGACCATCGCGCAGGGTGAGCGCATTGCCGTGTTGGGGCGCAGCGGCGCGGGCAAATCCACGCTGTTGCGTTTGTTGGCCGGTATGGCGCAGCCGCAGCAAGGCCGTATTGTGCTCGATGGCATGTCGATGGACCTGATCGACGCGGCGGACCTGCGGCGCTGCATCGGCGCGCTGACGCAGGATGCGAGTCTGTTCCACGGTTCGTTGCTGGAGAATCTGCGCCTGGGCGCGCCGCTGGCGAACGAAGCGGCCATTCGCCGTGCGATGAACATTGCCTGCGCCGATCGCCTGCTGTTGTCGCAGCCGCAGGGCATCGATCTGTCATTGCGCGAGGGCGGCGCGGGGTTGTCCGCCGGGCAGAAGCAGGTGTTGCTGCTGGCGCGGCTGATCCTGCGCGAGCCGAGCATCGTGCTGCTGGATGAACCCACGGCCTGGCTCGACAAGCGCACGGAGCGCAACATCATCGACAATCTGGATCGCTGGCTGGGTAACCGCACGCTGGTGGTGGCCACTCAACACCGGTCGATACTGTCGCTGGTCAAGCGCGTGATCGTCGTGGAGGGCGGGCGGATCGTGCTGGATGCGCCGAAGGATCAGGCGCTTGCGAAATTGGCGAGTCAGGGTTCGGAGGCGATGCCGGCGCGGCCATTGGATACCGGCCCGGCGGATCGGCCAAACGGTTACCATTAGCCGTTTTTTCGGCGGGGAGCGGCATTTTGCCGCGTTTACACCCGATATTGCGGCAGACATCTGCGTTCCCGTTGCCGACAATACGCCTCATCGCAATCGGATCATCAGGGGACAATCATGGCGCGCGGAGTCAACAAGGTCATTCTCGTCGGACATCTCGGACAGGACCCGGAAACTCGTTCCACGCCGGGTGGCACGACGGTAACGAACATTCGCATCGCCACCAGCGAGGGCTGGCGCGACAAACAAAGCGGTGAGATGAAGGAGCGCACCGAGTGGCACTCCGTGGTGATGTGGGACAAGCTCGGCCAGATCGCCAGCGAATACCTGAAGAAGGGTTCGCAGGTGTACATCGAAGGCCGACTGCAAACCCGCAAGTGGCAGGACAAGAACGGCAATGATCGCTACACCACCGAGGTGGTCGCCAGCGATATGCAGATGCTCGGCGGTCGTGGCGGCGGTGCGTCGCAGGAAACCCGCGATACGCGGCGGGCGGATGAGTCTGCGCCTGCGCGTGGCGGCGGAGGCAGTGCAAGCGCGGCCGTGGGCAGCGGCGGCGGTGATTTCGACGACGATATTCCGTTTTAGAGCGGTCTCAGCTGGCGATGCTGGAACAGCCCAGCGCCACCAGCACCGAATGCAAGCGCGGATGATGGCCGAGCCACGGCGCGGCCAGCGTGATCACGCCGGCCAGCAGCACGGTGAGGCTGGCGGCGATGCGCCATCGGCCGCGTTGCAAACGCTGACCCAGCCGTGCGCCGCTCCA
>JAITMN010000133.1 GCA_031277355.1 Nevskiaceae bacterium
TGGCTGGGGGACTTGGATTCGAACCAAGGTTGACGGAGTCAGAGTCCGTAGTCCTACCACTGAACGATCCCCCAAGTTCATCAGCAAAATCGGCCTTCGGCCATTTTGCAGATCTCCCGATCTACGCCAGCGGGAAGTGAATTCCCGCTGGCTGCCTTGCAGGATGGCGCGCTGGTGCGCGCAGAGTCAATGCCCGATTAACGCTTCGAGTACTGCGGACCGCGACGCGCCTTGCGACGGCCAACCTTCTTGCGTTCCACCTCGCGCGCATCGCGGGTGACGAAGCCAGCCTGGCGCAGCGCGGGGCGCAGCGCATCGTCGTATTCCATCAGCGCGCGGGTGATGCCGTGACGGATCGCGCCGGCCTGACCGGTGATGCCGCCGCCGTTGACCGTGACGTTGATGTCGAAGCGATCGGCCAGTTGCGTGAGTTCCAGCGGCTGGCGAACGATCATGCGACCGGTTTCGCGACCGAAGAATTCATCGAGCGGACGATCATTCACGGTGATCTTGCCGCTGCCGGACTTGAGGAACACGCGCGCCGTGGCGGTCTTGCGCCGACCGGTGCCATTGTTGGTGGAAACTGCCATCTGTTCTTTCCTGACCGGGGGTTAGAGTTCGAGTTGCTTGGGTTGTTGCGCCTGATGCGGATGCGCTCCGCCGGCGAACACATGCAGCTTGCGATACATCGCGCGGCCCAGCGTGTTCTTCGGCAGCATGCCCTTCACGGCAAATTGCAGCACGCGCTCGGGATGCTCCTGCAACAGCTTGCCCAGCGAGATGGACTTCAAGTTGCCCATGTAGCCGGTGTGCTGGTGATAGAACTTGTCTTCCAGCTTGCTGCCGGTGACGCGAATCTTGTCGGCGTTCAGCACGATCAGGTTGTCGCCCATATCCACATGCGGGCTGTAATCAGCCTTGTGCTTGCCCCTCAAACGGTGGGCCAGCTGCGTGGCGAGGCGGCCCAGCGTCTTGCCTTCGGCATCGACGACAAACCAGTCGGCCCGCACTTGCGCGGGTTTGACGAATACTGTGCTCATTTGCTTTCCGGTTCGCTTAGCTTTAACTGCCCGGACACCCTGCTCGGGCGACCCTGGGGCACTGAAAAAAGGGCGCAGAGTGTACTTGATGACTCCGCCGGTTGCAAAAGCACTGCAAAGACCCCCACGCCCGCCCCGGCAGGCTCTATATTGAGGGGCAATGGGACCGTCTCCGCACATTATGGACCAACTGCTGACCGGCGCGGACCGGGCGCTGCGGGCCATGCTCGCCCCGGCGCGGGCCAGCCGCCCCCTCCCCGGCCCCGCCGCCGTGGACCTTCCGGCCAGCGCCCGCCGCCAGACCGCCGCGATGATGCGGGTGAACCACGCGGGGGAAATCGCGGCGCAGGGGCTGTATCACGGGCAGGCGCTGGTGGCGCGCGATCCGGCGATCCGCGCCCAGTTGGAGAGCGCCGCGCGGGAGGAAACCGATCATCTGGCCTGGTGCGAGCAACGTCTGCGCGAATTGAACGCGCGCCCGAGCCTGCTTGATCCGCTCTGGTACGCCGGCTCCTTCGCCATTGGCGCTCTGGCGGGCCTTGCCAGCGACAAGGTGAGTCTGGGCTTTGTGGCCGAGACCGAGCGGCAGGTCGAAGCGCATCTGGATGCGCACATCGACCGCCTTGCGCCCGAAGATGCGCGCAGCCGCGCAGTGCTCGAACAGATGCGCGACGACGAAGTGGCGCATGGCCGGGCCGCCAAATCCGCAGGCGGCGTTGATCTGCCCGCGCCGGCGCGTGCGCTGATGCGCGCCACCGCGAAGGTGATGACTTCCACCGCCGCCTGGCTGTAGGCGACCGCCCCCGGCATCACGCAGGCGGGGACTTATGTAATACTGAGAAGCTATCCGCTGAAATCCGAAAACCAACTGCGCCCACGAGGCCGGCGAGAAACACTGCCATGGAAGACACGATCCGTCCGTTGAGCGACATACCGGCCATCAACCGGTTCCTCAGTTATTGCCGCATCCGCACCGTCGCGTCGAAGACCGTGATCATCCATGCCGGCGATCTGCCCGATGTTCTCTACTACATCATCTCCGGTTCGGTCGAAGTGATGATCGAGGATGAAGAAGGCAATGAGATGGTGCTGGCCTATCTGAACCGGGGCCAGTTCTTCGGCGAAATGGGGCTGTTTCACGAGCAGCCCACGCGCAGCGCGTGGGTACGCACGCGCAATCAATGCGAACTGGCGGAGATGACCTATCCGCGCTTCCGGCAGATCGCCACCGAGTCGCCGGGGCTGGTGTTTGAACTGGCGACGCAGCTCGCCACGCGCCTTGATCGCACGAATCGCAAGCTCGGCGATCTGGCCTTCGTCGATGTCACGGGTCGCGTGGCGCACGCCATCATGGACCTGTGCGGCGAGCCCGATGCGATGACGCACCCCGAAGGCATGCAGATCAAGGTGTCGCGGCAAGAGCTGTCGCGGCTCGTGGGCTGTTCGCGCGAAATGGCCGGGCGCGTGTTGAAGGTGCTCGAAGAACAAGGGCTGCTGCGCGCAACGGGCAAGACCATCGTTGTGTTCAATGCGCGGCCGAAGATGAAGACGCGGCCGGTGATCGTTCCGGCCACGCCTGCGTCGAAGGACAAACTTCGACCGGGTCCTGCTGCGCCGGCTTCGCGCTGGGATGATGATGACGATGATGATGAGGACGACGAGGATTGAGAACTCCTCGCCGCCTGCCACTCACGCGCGCAGCGGCGGCGGCTTCTGCCCCGCGCGAATTCCCTCGCGCATCGCATTGATCACGGCGGCGTAGTCCGGTTGCCCGAAGATTGCAGACCCGGCGACGAAAGTATCCGCGCCTGCACGAGTGATGGCTTCGATGTTGCTGGCCTTCACGCCACCATCTATCTCCAAACGAATGTCGCGGCCCGATGCGTCGATGCGGCGGCGAACTTCAGCAAGCTTGGCGAGCGCGCCCGGAATGAACTGCTGACCACCAAAGCCCGGATTCACCGACATGATCAGCACCAGATCAAGATTCGGCAGCGTGTAGTCGAGCCAATCAAGCGGCGTGGCGGGATTGAACACCAGCCCCGGACGACAACCGTGCTCGCGAATCAGCGCGATGGTGCGATCCACATGATCGCTGGCTTCGGGATGAAAGCTGATCCAGTTCGCACCGGCCTTGGCAAAGTCGGGGATCAACCGATCCACGGGCTT
>JAITMN010000260.1 GCA_031277355.1 Nevskiaceae bacterium
TCGATGATGTGCGTGGGCCGACGGCTCAGCGGTTGCTTCAACCACTGCGCGCGGTTCGTGGTGCCGGTGCAGACGCCAAATCCGGTGGCGCCGCCGCGCCGCGCCATGATCATCTCGACCAGCGGATCATCGCCGACCACGCCCACTTCATTCATCGCCACGCCCAGATGCCGGGCCACATGACGCAGCGCGTGCAACGAAGGTTTGCCGGTGATCATCGCCGGGGCTTTGGTCATGCGCCGCACTGCGGCGGTGATGGCGTAGGAATAGCCAATCATGCGGCCGGTTTTCGAGGCAAAGAACGGCACGTCGGAGGCCACATACAGTTTTGCGCCGCCCCAGATGGCATTGCAGGCCGCTTCGATGTCCTTCATGCCACACTCGGGATGCCAGCCGATGTACACCGCATCCACGCGCTCGCACTCGGGTTCGCCGGTGAAGGTGATGTCGATGCCGGCCTCTTTCAGCGCATGACCCACGCCGGGCGAACCCAGTATCAACGCGCGCTTCACACCACGGCGCGACAACACGCCGGCGGTGACGCTCGATGGCGTCAACAGACGTTCATCCGGCACGGGCAAACCCACTGCGCGCAGACGCGGCGCTTGCACCGAGGCCGGATACGCGCTGCCATTGGTCAGCACCACCCAGGGAATACCGCGCTCATCCAGACGTTGCAGCACTTCGATGGCGCCGGGCAGCACGTCGTATGATTTGCCGGTGCGATCACCCAGCACCAACGTGCCATCCAGATCGAACATGAAGCCCTTGATGGCTTGGCGCGTTGACTTGCGTTGTACCGGCTTGCGCCGAACGAGGGTTTTTTTCTTGCGCGCTGCGCTCATCGATCATCTCCCGCCAAAGAAAGTTTGAAACCCGGCTTTTCGATGGTCAGCGCGGTCAGATCGCGCCTGGCCGACAACTCACGCAACAGCTTCATCACCGGGCGCAATTGCGCATCGTAGTGACGCGGCGCAGGTCCAGCCGCCTGCATCGCATCGACCAGATTCGCGGGCATCGTGGCGCGCAACAGCAGTTCTTCGTCCGACAACCGCGCGCCCAGCTTGCGGCGCAACTCCGCCACGGTTGGCGGCGGCGGTTCGGCCAGAATCTCCTTCGTGCGCGGCAGCGACTGGATGCGATCCATCACCTGCGCGTCGATCGGGATATTGGGCCGACCGAAGCGGCCCAGCGCATAGCGGATCACTTCGTCGGGAATCACGGCGTAGCGTTCGCGGCCGGTGACGTTCATCACCGCCATCGTCACGATCATCTGTGCAAACGGCGTCATCACGATCGGCCAGCCCAATTCCTCGCGCACACTGGCCAACTCGGCGATGACGGTGGCTTCCAGATGCGACAGCCGCGCTTCTTTCAGATGGCGGCGCATCGTGCCGACCACCCCGCCCGGCAGTTGATGACGCAGATACGCCGCATCAAAAGCCTGCGGCTTGCCAACGGGAAAACCTTCGGCTTCGGCAATCTGCGTGAAGAAGCGGCCCACTTCGGCCAGTGCGTCATCATCCAGGTCAACGCGATGACCCAACGCGCGCAGGTTCGCCACCACGCGCTGCGAAGTGGGGTTCGACGTGCCATCCGACGCCGCACCGGAGGCGCACTGCAACGCGCTGACGCCAAGGCCGGGCGCGTCCATGTATCCCAACTCCGCCAGCCCAATCGTGCAATGCGAGTGCAGTTCCAGCGCCTTGTCGCCGATCACTGCGCGGATGGCGGGAATCAACTTCTGCGCACGCTGCGGCATCAGCAATCCGCCGGGGTCTTTGATGTACAGCGCATCGATGTCCGCGCAAGCCGCCAAGCGCCGCGCCGCACTCACATAATGTTCATCGTCGTGAATGGGGCTGAGCGAATACACCAGCGCGGCGATGACGAACTCGCCGCCGGCCTGCTTCACCATCCGCGCGCCTTGAATCTGCGCGTCCACATCGTTCATCGGATCAGCCAGACAAAAACGGCGGATGCCGTTTCGCGCCAGCGTGGAAAAAACCAGCGACATCAGATCAGGGCCGGCGGTGTCCCAGGCGATGAAACGAAAGCCGGTGGACATGAACTGCAACGGCGTGTTCGGCGTGGCCTCAGCCATCAACCGCAAACGCTCCCACGGGTCTTCGCGCGTGTAGCGCACCGCAACGCCCATGTGCGTGGAGGTGGTGAAGTCGATGGCCTTGAAGCCCACGCGATCCATCACCGGCGCAATGGTCAGCGACATCGCGGTGTTGATGCCGGTGGCGCCCCACAGACTTTGATTGCCGTCGCGCAGACTGGTTTCCACCAGTTGGATGTTCTTCACGCTTTGCTCCCGTAGCGCGCCAGAAAGCCGGTATCGACGCCACCGGCGCAGAACTCCGCATCGGCCAGCACGCGCGCCAGATACGCCACATTGGTTCGCACGCCGTCGATTCGCGTGGCCGCCAACGCCGCGCGCAAACGCGACAGCGCATCGGCACGATCCGCGCCATGCGCGATCACCTTGCCGAGCAGCGAATCGTAGTACGGCGGCACGAACGCGCCGGCCTCGATGTGCGTATCGATGCGAATCCCCTCGCCGGTGGGCCATTGCGCCGCCGTGATGCGCCCTGGACTGGGCATGAAATCATTGTCGGGGTCTTCGGCGTTGATACGGCACTCGATGGCCCAGCCCTTGCGCTGCACATCGCGCTGACGCAGCGGCAAGGCTTCGCCCGATGCAATCGCCAGTTGCAAGGCCACCAGATCAAGTCCCGTTACCTGCTCGGTTACCGGATGCTCAACCTGTATGCGCGCATTCATCTCCAGGAAGTAAAAATCATTGGTATCCACGTCGAGCAGAAATTCCACGGTGCCCGCGCCGCGATAGTCGAGCCTTTGCGAGAAACGCACGGCGGCCTCACACAACGCGGCGCGTGTGTCGTCGCTCAGACCCGGCGCCGGGGACTCCTCGATCAGCTTTTGATAACGGCGTTGCACCGAGCAATCGCGTTCGCCCAAATGCAGCACCTGGCCGCGCCCGTCGCCGAGCACCTGCACTTCCACATGCCGGCCGCGCGCAACGTAGCGCTCAAGATAAACGCGCGCATCGCCGAAGGCCGCGCCAGCTTCGCTTGCAGCCATGTCGAGCGCAATCGGCAGGTCATTCAGATGATCCACGCGCTTCATGCCGCGACCGCCGCCGCCGCCCACTGCCTTGATCAAGAGCGGTGCGTCGATGCGTTCGGCCAGCGCACGGGCTTCATCGAGCGAGTGCACCGCACCGCCCGGCACAACGGGCACGTTCGCGGCTTCGGCCGCCGCGCGTGCGCGCAATTTATCGCCCACGGCTTCGATCTGTGCAGCGGTGGGACCGATGAACGTGACGCCGGCTTCTTCGCAGCGCCGCGCAAACGGCGCACGCTCGGAGAGAAAACCATAGCCCGGATGAATCGCATCGCAGCCGGCGCTCAGCGCGGCTTGCACGAGCGTGTCGATACGCAAATAGGACTCGGCCGACTGCGCCGGACCAATGCACAGCGCACGATCAGCCATCCGCGCCGGCAGGCTGCCGCGATCAGCCGCCGACACCGCCTGCACCGTGCCGATGCCCAAACGCTGACAGGTGCGAATCACGCGCGCGGCGATCTCGCCACGATTTGCGATCAGCACACGATGGATCGCCAATGCTTCAGTCCTCGCGAACGAATAGCAGCGTCTCGCCGAATTCGACAAGCTCGCCATTGCGCGCCGGTATCGCCACCACCTGCCCGGACATTCCCGCGCGCACCGTGTTCATCAGCTTCATCACTTCGATGATGCCGATGACGGTATCGGGCGCAACGCGCGCGCCCACTTCGACGAAGGGCGGTTCGCCCGGCTTCGGCGCGCGATAGAACACGCCCAGCAGCGGCGCAGTAACGGCTTTGGAACCGGGCGGGGCTTCGACCGGCGCAAATGTTGCCGCAGCGGGTGCAGCCGACGCAGGGGCAGCACTCGGCGGCGCGGCGCTTGCAGCCGATGCACGCGGCGCAGCGCTCAGGCTCGCCGCAGGCGCATCACCCGCCGCGCCCGCGCCACGCCTGCGCAACTGCACGCGCATCCCGTCCATTTCCAGATCGAGCGAATCGAAGCTGGATTGCTCCAGCAATTCCAGAATCTGTGCCACGTCCTTCGCGGTCAGGCTCACCGTTTGCCTCCAAAGATATTCATCACATGCAATAGCGGATCAGCCTGCACGGTGGTCACCGGAGCCGGTTCGCGCGAAGACCACACCGTCTCGGGACGGCTCTGCAAAATGCGGATGCGATGCTGCTGGTCGATGGCCCACTCGATGTCTTGCGGCTTGCCATAGTGACGCTCGATGCGCCGCCCCACTTCGCGCAGCCCGGCCAGCTCTTCATCCGATACGCAAGGCTCATTGCGCTTGGCTTCAGGCGTTTGCACTTCGCGCGTGCCGCCTTCGGGCAGCGGCACATGCATCACATGCTTGTCGCGCAGTTCACGCACGCTGATTTCACCGGCGATCTTGCCGATGACGAAGCGATCCGGCGTGACCTCGCCGCTGACCACCGCCGAACCCAATCCCCATGCGCCTTCGATCACGATCACCGAGCGGTCGCCGCTGGTGGGGCTGCGCGTGAACATCACGCCCGCACTGCGCGCATCGACCATGCGCTGCACGACCACGGCCATCGACACACCGGCTTCGGGCAACGCCTTGGCGCGCCGATAGGTGATCGAAGGCACGGAGTACAAACTGGCCCAGCACGAACGCAACTGATGCTCGATTTCCTCGATGCCCAGCACCCACAGATAAGTGTCCTGCAATCCGGCGAAGCTGGCGTCTTCGGCGTCTTCAGTGGTGGCGGAGGAACGCACCGCCAGCGGCGCGCGTGCACTGCCCTCGCACAGCGCCGTGTGTGCGGCGCGCAGTTCATCGCGCAGGTCTTGCGGCAATGCGCAGGCTTCCACACGCTCGCGCAACTGCGCCGATAATTTTTCCACCGCCGCCAGATCGCTGGCATCCACCTGTTCCACCGCAGCGCGCACCGGCGCAGTGCGTTCCAATTCCTCGATGAACCGATCAAAGCCCGCCGTGCGAACGACGAACCCTTCGGGCACGGGAATTCCCGCGCGCGTCAATTCTCCCAGCGATGCGCCCTTGCCGCCCACAGTGGGGCGGTCGGCAAGACCCACATCGGCAAACCAGCCGATCAACTGCGTCGAAGCCATTCAGGAGAGGATCGTCACGATGCCGCGCCCGCCATCCACGCGAATACGCGCACCATCGGGGATGCGCCGCGTGGCGGTGCCGGTGCCCACTACCGCAGGCAAGCCGTACTCGCGCGCAACGATGGCCGCATGGCTCATCGAGCCGCCGATATCCGACACCGCCGCCGAAATCTTGCGGAAGATCGGCGACCACGTGGGATTGGTGACCTGACAGACGAGAATGTCGCCATCGCGCAGCTTGGAGATTTCCTCCACCGACTTCACCACGCGCGCCGTGCCTTCGACCACACCGCGCGAGGCCGCAAAGCCTTTCAGCTCATTGCTGTTCTCGGCGCTCTCGGCTTGCAGCCACGCATCCAGACTCTCGCGCGTGATGCCCCAGAGCATCACGATGGCCGGATCGTCGATGATGTCGGGCACCGGACCCAATGCCGGCGGCGTGTCGTGCTTGGCCCACGCAGCAATCGCAGCGCGGCGCTCGGCGATGATGGGCGGCCAGTGCTGCGGCCCGCGCGGCGGTGAACCGGCCGACCAGCTTTGCATCAGGTCGATGATCGCGCTCTCCAACTCATAGTGCGTGAGATGGAACACATCGTCTTCCTTCGCGAAGAACTCATGCTCGGCCAGCAGGCGGCCAAATTCGCGGATGCGATTGAAGAACAGATTGGTGTACCAGTGCTCGCAGTAGAACTTGTGCCCTTCCACATAGGGGAACACGCGATGCGCCAGCGTGATCATCTGATCAAACGCGGCGCGATCTTCGTCGGTGGAAAGCAGTTCGCGGTAGTCGGCAATCAACTGCGCGCGCTCGTCGAGCAATTGCTGCACGGGGCGGTCGAGGTCTTGCCCGGCCTTCACCTGACGGATGTAGTTGGGCAGCGCGGAGAACGGCAGCGAAAGATCATCGTTCCACGCGCGATGATAGTGATAGAAACCATCGCCCACGTTCACGTTGAACCAGGGATGGCGCGAAACTTCAAGCTCCGCCAGCCACTTTTCGCCGGGCGCGCCCATGTCTTTCAAGGAGTCGAGCATCTGCTGCGCCGTCACGCCATCCTGAAACGGCGCTTCCACGCCCAATTGCACCGCCACGCGCGCCAGACGCCGCAGTTCATCGTCGGGACGAAAAATTTCCGCCTCGATGCCCGCCACCATCCGTGCGATGGTCTGGTCGGCAATTTCCGGAAACGCCTTCTTGCAGAAGCCGAAGAAGGTCATGTACGCGCCATAGCCCAACAGCAGGAATTCGAAGTGGTGATGCCACATGCGAAAGTAGCCTTCCAGCGTTTTCTGGTAGCCATCGAGCAGCGCATGATTGGCGGCGATGCCACGGCCCGCGCGCACGGTTTCGATGGGCTCGTACTTGGGCAGGCTCAGCGGCGGCTGTTTCACCGCCTCTTCGATCAGCGCGCGCATTTTGTCTTTCCACTGCGCGTACAGCGTTTCCCAATTGCCGTAGTAATAGAACGCGCGCTGCATGAACTCGGCGGTGCGCTCCTCGATTTCCTTCGGATCGGTGACGCCAACGCCGCCGATGTACACGCGGCCATTGATGTAGCGCTCGTCGATGCCCTTGGTGGTAGGCAGGCACTGCACGCGCGTGTTCACCGCGCCCAGCGCGCAGTACGCGGCCTCGCCGGTCACCGAATCAAAGGCGTGCATCGGCTCGGGAAAGTGCATGGAGTTGTAGAACCAGAAACGCTTGTCGTCGTCCGGCCCGAACTGCATGTAGTAGGGATAAGCCGCCTGCGCGCGTTCAGTGCCCGGCACCACACGCAGCGAACTTGGCAACGGAAAGCCTTTCTTGCTCATTGTATTGATCCCCCGCCCGGTCACCGCGCGCCGTGCGGGGCATTCGCCGGGTGTAGCCGGGTAATGCTACACCGTTCGGGTCATGGGGTCAGCCAG
>JAITMN010000294.1 GCA_031277355.1 Nevskiaceae bacterium
ATCGGGCGAGTGCAGTGGACGGCGCAACAGTTTCAGCGCCACTTCCTGACGCACGCCCTCCACCGTGCGCGCGGCGCGAAACACGGTGGAAGAGCCGCCTTCGCCCAGCACTTCCAGTAATTCAAACGAGCCGATGCGCGCGTCCGGCGGCAGAACGGGGGCTTCTTCTGCCAGTGCGTTCACCAACTGCGCCACATCGAGGCGCGGCAATACGCCCTCCGGATCAGCGGCATCGTCCGCATTGGCAAGCAGGCGAGTCAGACGGGAGCGTTGTTCATCGTCACCGCCCTGTTCGGCGATGAAGGCATTGCGCTGCTCTGGCGGCAACGCCAGCGCCGCATCAAACAGCTCGCGCAGCGAGCGGCGCGCACGCGGAATGTTGGTTTCGTCGGGAGTCATGTCCGGTAAAACACCATTTGACCGCCGAATGTGCAATCAGCCCGGGAATCAGTTGTTCATATCATCGCGCAAAAAGGCCATCGCGAACTTCCAATCGTTGTCGCAGGTGCGCTTGCTGATGTGCAGCGCCTGCGCAGCCTGTTCCGCGGTGAGGCCGGCGAAGTAGCGCAGTTCGATCACCTGCGCGGCGCGGGCGTCGGTGGCGGCAAGGCGATTGAGCGCGCCGTCAAAGTTCGTGAATCAGCGCGGTGGTGTTGAGCGTTGCGCTGCGATTGGCCGACAGGTGGCGCGAAGCCAGGGCTTTCAGGCGTTGGTAGACTTGAGCGAACAGGCGGTCGGGTGTACCACCGCTTGCAGCGGGCGGCGCGACATGAGGCGCAATCGCCTTCACCTGGCATCCAACATTCGCGCGCCAGCCTCGCTCAGCCGCAGCGGTGACACCGAACCATGCGCCGCCACCGTTTGCAGATCGCGCCAGCCGCGTGCGATCTCATCATCCATCTGAATGCCCGTCATGCCCGACAGCGCAATCAATTCACCCACTGCGCTGCGCAGTTGACTCACGCACAGCGCGCAACCGGCGGTGATCTCGGCCAGCGTTCGCGTTGACAGCGGCTGATTCGCCAGCGCAGCCTGCCAAGCTTCAGCGGCCAGTGCGTGAAGCCCCGCTTGGGCAACCCGCCAACTCGCCCAGCTCTGCGCAAATTGCCGCTGCACACCCGCGTCGTGCGCAAGCAATCGACCGGAGCCATAACCCTTCTTGCGCTGCGCCAGCGTTTCAAACGCTTCCAGCACATGCCGCGCAATGCCCAGCGCCACTGCGCTGACCGGCAATTCGGTGAGCACGCCGAAGGGCAGGCGGTACAGCGGGCCGGTTTCGCGCGGCGTGTCGGTGAGCACCGAGAAGGTGTGTGAACGGGGCACGAATACATCGCGCACTTCAAAGTCGTCGCTGCCGGTGCCGCGCAGACCGCTGGTGTTCCAGGTGTGCAGCACCGTCACCTGCGAGGCGTCGAAGGCCATCGCGCGAATCAGCGGTGCGCCGGTGGCGTCGAGCACCGCGCTGCCGTTTTCGGTGATGCGACAGTTGGCGGTGAACGTGGTGGCGTAGTCCGCGGCGCTGGCGTAACGCCAGCGGCCGCTGACGCGGTAGCCCTCTGCGGTGCGTTCGGCCTCACCAGTGGGCGCGCCCGAGCCGGCTATCACCGCAACGGGTGAGCCGTAGAGAGCTTGCGCGGCGTCGTGATTCAGATACGCCGCGAACAATCCGCCGCCGCAGCCGATCATCACCGCCCAGCCTGCCGAGCCTTCGATGCGCGCGGCGGCCTCATACACTTGCAGTGCATCGGGCAGCGACAGTTCCAGACCGCCGAGGCTTTGCGGTATCCACAGGCGCAGCAGTTCGTGTTGCACCAGTGCGCTCGATATGGGCTTTGGCAGTCGCGCCAGTTGATCGGCTTGCGGCGCGGCGGCGCGCAGCACAGGAGCGAGCGTTTCCACGCTTCGCAGAAGCTTGTGAATCATCCCCGCATTGTAAGCGGCTTTAACGCAGACGCAGCCGTTCGCGCGGGGGAGCAGGGCGCTCGTCCAGATCGTAGTCGTCGAAGTCTGAAGTCAATTCGGCGATTTGCTTCTGCTCGCGCAGCAGTTCGAGCTTGCGCAGCGCGGGTACGCCGCCAGACTTGTCGCCACTGCGGCGACGCGCCAGTTCCAGTTCGCGCGTGGCGCGATCGAGGTCCTGGTCGTCCCCATCGAGCGACTGGTCATCATCTTCTTCAAACTCGTCGGAGTCGTGCTTCTCGTCCATGAGTGTTGACCATGAGGAAGATACTGCTGACTGTATACCTTACCGTATAAGCGTGTTCATCTGGAAGATGGGCAGCAGCATCGCAAAGACGATCAGCAACACGAACAGGCCCATTGCGACGATCATCACCGGCCCCAAGAGGCCAACCATCGCCGCCAGCGTGCCGTCCAGTTCCCGTTCCTGATTCAGCGCGGCCCGTTCCAGCATCGCCTCCAACTCGCCGCTGGCCTCGCCGCTGCCGATCAGGTGAATCGTCATCGGCGGAAACAGGCGGCTTGCGCCCAGCGAGCGGCCAATCGGCGCACCCTCGCGCACGCGGGCGGCGGCGGTGTGTACGGCCTCGCGCATCGGCAGGTTCGTGACCACGTCGCCGGCGATGCGCAGCGCATCGAGCACCGGCACCGAACTGCCGGTCAGGATGCTCAGCGTGCGCGTAAAGCGCGCGGCGTTGAAGCCGCGCACCATCTTGCTCACCAGCGGCAGACGCAACTGCCACAGGCCCACGCGGGCGCGAAAGGCGGGGTCTTTCATTCTGCGCAGGAACAGCAGCAGCAGCGCGATCAGCCCGATCAGCAGCCAGATGCCCCATTGACGCAGAAAATCACTGGTGCCGATCAGCGCGCGGGTCAGTATCGGCAGTTCGGCGTTGTGGTTCTCGAACACCGTCACCACCTTGGGCACCACGTACACCAGCAGCACCGAGACGATGCTGAAGCACATCACCGTGAGCACGATGGGGTAGAGCAGCGCGCCGAGTACTTTCTGGCGCGTGACTTCGCGGCTCTCGGTGTAGTCGGCCAGCCGTTCCAGCACGCGATCCAGGTGACCGGACTGCTCGCCCGCAGCGACGGTGGCGCGGTAAATCTCGGGGAACACGCGCGGGTATTCGTTCAGGCCCGTGGCCAGCGGATGCCCCTCCACCACCTTGGCCCGCACGCCCAGCAGGATGCTCTGCACGCGCGGCTTTTCGCTTTGCTGCGAAACGGCCAGCAGCGCTTCTTCCAGCGGCAGGCCGGCTTTCACCAGCGTGGCAAGCTGGCGCGTCAGCAGTGATAAATCCGACGCGCTGACGCCGCTGCCCAGCACCGGACCGCGTTTGGAGCGCGCCTGCTCCTGCGCGGCAATCTCCGCCACGGTAACCGGCAGCAATTGCTGTTCGCGCAATTGCGCGCGCACGTGGCGGGCGGTGTCGCCCTCGATCACGCCACGGCGTTCGCGTCCGGCGGCATCCAATGCGGTGTATTCGAATGCCCCCATGGCTTATCTCAAGTCCGCGTCAGTCCTCGCGCGTCACGCGCAGGATTTCCTCGATGGTCGTCGTGCCGGCCAGCACCTTGGCGCGGCCGTCGTCACGGATCGAAGGCGTCATCGTGCGCGCGTGGCGTTCCAGTTCATGTTCGCCCGCGCCGTCGTGAATCATCGTGCGCATGGCGTCGTCGATCATCACCAGTTCGTAGATGCCGGTGCGGCCGCGATAGCCGCTGCCGCCCTCGCGGCCGGGACGATACAGTATGGGCGAGGGTTGGTTGTCGGGCACGTTCAGCAGCCGGCGTTCGTACTCGGTGGCTGGTGCGGCCTCGCGCGTGTGCGGATCGAGCACGCGCACCAGACGCTGCGCGACGACGCCGATCAGACTCGATGACAACAGAAACGGCTCGATGCCCATGTCGCGCAACCGCGTGATCGCGCCGGCAGCGGTGTTCGTGTGCAATGTGGACAGCACCAGATGCCCCGTGAGCGAAGCCTGCACCGCAATCTGCGCGGTTTCCAGATCGCGGATTTCGCCGACCATCACCACGTCCGGGTCTTGCCGCAGAATCGCGCGCAAGCCGCGTGCGAAGGTCATCTCCACCTTCGTGTTCACCTGCGTCTGGCCAATGCCGTCGAAGTAGTATTCGATCGGGTCTTCCACCGTCATGATGTTGCGGCTGTTGTCGTTCAGCCGTTCAAGCGCGGCGTACAGCGTTGTGGTTTTGCCGGAACCGGTAGGGCCGGTGACGAGCAGGATGCCGTGCGGTTTGTGGATCAGCTCATCCACCTGCATGCGCGTGCGCGGGTCCATGCCGAGCGATTCCAGTTCCAGACGCCCCGCCTGCTTGTCGAGAATACGCAGCACCACGCGCTCGCCATGACCGGAGGGAATCGTCGAGACGCGAACGTCCACCGCGCGACCGGCCACGCGCAGACTGATGCGGCCATCCTGCGGCAGACGCTTCTCGGCGATGTCAAGCTTGGACATCACCTTGATGCGCGACACCACCAGCGGCGCAACGCCGCGCCGCGTTTGCAGCACTTCGCGCAGCACGCCATCCACGCGCAGCCGCACGACGAGGCGATTCTCGAAGGGTTCCACATGAATGTCGGAAGCGTTCTCGCGCACCGCCTGACTCAGCAGCGCGTTGATCAGCCGGATGATCGGCGCGTCGTCGTCGTTTTCCAGCAGGTCGGCCTGTTCGGGCAGTTCTTCGGCCAGATGCGCCAGGTCTTCGTTGCCTTCCAGATCATCGACCATCGAGGAGGCGGCGCTGGCTTCATAGCACTGGCGCAGCAGGCGATCGAATTCCTCATCGGAGACGCGCTCCGGCCGCAGCGGACGGCGCAGCGCGCGTTGCGCTTCGGCCAGCGACGACGCCGCAACGCCCGAGCGCACCGCACAGCGCAGCGCGCCATCGGCTCCGGCGTGGACCAGCACGCCATGACGCCGTGCGAAAGCGAAGGGCAGGCGCGGCGGCGGCGAAGGCGCGATGGCGTCGGCGCGTGCGTTCACTGCGGCGATGCTGCCGGGGTGATGAGACGCTCGCCATCGGCCACTTGCGGCGCGGGCGCCGTGGGATCGGGCAGCGGCGGAGCCTCCGGCAATTCCGGACTCGGCGTGCCCGGCAGCAGCGGGATCAATTCAAACTTGGAATTCATCTGCCGCTGCCGCTCGCGAATCTGATTGTACTTCGCGTTGGTTTCCACCGCGCTCTGCACGCTGTCGGCCAGGATGGTCGGGCGGATGAAGATCATCAGATTGCTCTGCTCGCGACGGTTGTTGCGTGCGCGGAAGGCTTCGCCGACCAGCGGGATGCGGCTCAGGAAAGGCACGCGATTTTCGCCCTGCCGTTCGGTGTCGCGGATCAGGCCGCCGATCACGATGGTGCCGCCATCGTCGATCAGCACATTGGTTTTCACCGCGCGCGTCTGCGTGATCAGGCTGCCCGCATCGCCGGCAGCGCCGGTCAACTCCGAGCTTTCCAGTTCGATCTTCATCACCAGCGTGTCGCCTTCGTTGGTGATCTGCGGCGTGACCTTCAGCAGCAGGCCCACCTTCTCGCGCTGGATCGTCGTGAACGGATTGACGAAGTTGCCCGCGCCGGCAGTGCCGGTGGAAGCGTACTGCCCGGTGATGAACGGCACTTCCTGCGCGTTCTCCAGTTCCGCCTCCTGATTGTCCATCGTTACCACATTGGGTGTGGCGATCACGTTGGTGTTGTCATCGGCGCGCAGCGCGCGAATCATCGCCGCAAAGCTCACGCCATTGTTCACCAGCTTGCCGATGCCGATGGTGGTGCCTTGCGGCACTGAAATGCCCGCCGCCGCTGCTGCCGCAGCGTCACCGTTGGCAATGCCCCGTATGCCGCTGGCGAGGTCCACGATGCTGGAACCGCCCACGGGGGTGATGAAACCGCCCGTGGGTACCGTTGCGTTGGCGCCATTGTCGAGCACCGCCCAGTTCACGCCCAGATCGGCGGACTTGTTCGTGCTCACATCAACGATAATAGCCTCCACCTGCACCTGCGCGCGGCGGATGTCCAGCTGGTCGATGATGGTGTTGATCGAACGCATCATCTTCGGCGGCGCGGTGATGATCAGCGCATTGGTTTCCGGCTCCGGCCAGATCATCGTCGTGCGTCCGCCGACCGACGTTGCGCCAGCGCCGGCAGCGGCGGCTGCGCCACCCGCGCCGGGCGTGGCGGCGGCAATGCCGCTCAACTGCTCCTGCAATTTCGGCGCGAGTTTTTCCGCATCGGCAAAACGCAGATAGCGCACGCGCGTGTCACCGCCATCTTCCAGCGGCGTGTCGAGGTGTGCGATCAGCGTGGCGATGCGCAGACGCTGCGCGCTGTCGCCGCTGATCAGGATGCTGTTGGAGCGCTCATCGGCAACGATCTTCGGCGCTGCGCCGCCTGCGGCCTCCGCGCCCTGTGGACCGATCAGCGCGGTGAGCGTGCGCACCACGTCGGCGGCGGTGGAGTTTTGCAGCGGCACCACTTCGATGTTCGCATCGCCCACCTGATCCACGCGATTGATGATGCGCAGGATGCGATTCACGTTCGCCGCGCGGTCGGTGATGATCAGCGTGTTCGTGCCCGGCACCGGCGCGATGTTGCCGTATTGCGCGATCAGCGGCCGCAGCACCTGCGCCAATTGCGCGGCGTTGGTGTTGCGCACCGTCACCACCTGCGTCATCACTTCGTCGGCCCCGGCGTTGATCGCCTGCGGCAGATCATTGCCCGGCACCGTGCGCACGTCGTTCTGCATCACGATCTTGATCACATTGCCCGAAGGCACGGCGGCAAAGCCGTTGACTTGCAGCACCGACAGAAACGCCTGATAAAACTCATTCGGCGTCATCGGCGTGGAGCTGATCAGATTCACCTGCGCGCGCACGCGCGGGTCGATGATGAAGGTGCGGCCGGTGGCGGTGGCCACGGACTCGGTGACGGTGGCGATGTCGGTGTCGCGGAAATTCACCGTGATGCGCTGCGCGGGGGCAGCCGCCGTCCAGGCGGTATGGCTCGCCACACACAGCAGCGCCGCGATGCAGGCGGCTCGGAGGGTGTGGCGCGGTCGGCGGGTCATTGCGTTGCCTCGTTGGGTTGGGCCGGATCGACCGGCTGAGTGTCCAGGGTCTGGGCATCATTTGCCACATCGGCAAGGTTCAGCACGATTTCCTGTTGTGCGCCGTTGCGGATCACCGTGACCCGCGCTTCGGCCACGGACGACAGTGTGCTGAAAATTTCCCCGCCCCGGGAGGGGTCATCGAGCGTGGTGCCGTTGATCGCGGTGACCAGATCGCCGGCGCGAAGCCCGAGCCGGTTGAAGGCGGCCTGATTCGGGCCAGGGTAGATGCGGTAGCCGCGCTGGCGTCCGTCGGCCATCACGGCCTGCGGGCGCAGCACCTGGCCGATCACGCCGGGGTTTTCCTGCACGAATTGCCGCACCCGTTCGCCACCGGCGACGGGCGGGGGTGGGGGAGGCGGCGCACCGGTGGCAAAGCGCCGGGGCAGCGGCAGCGATTCGAGGCTGCCCCCGCGATCCAGCAACACGCGGTCTGGCAGCAC
The DNA here is from genome assembly GCA_031277355.1 of Nevskiaceae bacterium. Classification (GTDB taxonomy): domain Bacteria; phylum Pseudomonadota; class Gammaproteobacteria; order Steroidobacterales; family Steroidobacteraceae; genus ZC4RG30. The sequence continues at coordinate 7,534 of JAITMN010000294.1, forward strand.
CGAATGGAGCCTTGCGCCGCCCGGCAGCGCCGCGCCGACGGCATAGACCTTGAGGGCCGATGCCGTGGGCCCGATCAGCGCCAGGCCCCGCGCCGGGTCCGCGTCGGCGACAATGCCCGACAGCACCAGCGCCAGATTCGTGGTCGGCGCGTTGGCCGGGTTGCTGTTGGCCGCCGGCGCGCTGCCGAACAGGTTGGCGCGCAGGATCGAGGGCAGGTCTGCGGCGGGGCGGGGCGCGGCCACGGCGACGTCTCCCGAAGGCGGCGGCGCGGGCGGCGGCCCGGAGGCCGTCAGTAACGCGGCCAGCCGCACGCCGATCAGTACGACCAGTATTCCGGCGACCCAGCGTGGTGCGCTGGCGGCCATGCGATCCCCTTGAAAAATTGAAGCCACGATTCAACTATTATGCGCAGTACCCAAGTTCACGCTCAAGCAGTTGTTTTGGCTTCACAAATCAATCACATTGACGTCATGAGACTGTCGCCTGACAGCGACCCCGTGCAATTTCGCGGCATTGTGGCCGCTGCGGCCGAAGAAGACCCGCCTGGCTGGCTCGATGAGGGGCGCGGTCTGGTGGTCGAAGAGGCGCAGCCGCAGGTCAAGCAGCCGCCGCTGTACAACGTCGTGCTGCTCAACGACGACTACACGCCGATGGAGTTCGTCGTCGACGTGCTGGAACGCTTCTTTCGCATGGATCGCTCGGCGGCCACGAGGATCATGCTGGAGGTGCATGTGAAGGGGCGCGGTATTTGCGGCGTGTTCACCTACGAGATCGCCGAGACCAAAGTCGCGCAGGTGATGAACTATTCGCGCGACAATCAGCATCCGTTGATGTGCACGATGGAAGAGGCATGAACCGGAGACGCACGTGCTTTCCAATGAACTTGAAAACCGGCTGAACCACGCTTTCGCGCAGGCGCGCGAGGCGCGGCATGAATACCTGACCGTCGAGCATCTGCTGCTGGGCATACTCGAAGCGCCGAAGGTGCGCGAGATTCTGCGCGCCTGCGGCGCGGACCTGGCGCGCCTTGAAGAAGAACTGCGCCGCCACATCGACGACACCACGCCGCGCATCGTGCGGGGCGAGGATGATCGCGAGGTTCAGCCCACACTGGGATTCCAGCGCGTGCTGCAACGGGCGGTGTTTCAGGTGCAGTCTGGTGGCCGCCGCGACGTGGGCGTGTCCGACGTGCTGGTGGCGATCTTCAGCGAGAAGCAGAGTCATGCGGTGTTTCTGCTGGGGCAGCAGGGCGTCACGCGGCTGGATGTCACCAACTACATCTCGCATGGGCTGTCGAAAGAGGCCGAAGCCAATCATCAGAAAGACGAGCCGGCGCCGGAAGGCGAGCGTGATGCCGAAGGCGGCAGTGCGCTCGATAAATTTGCGGTGAATCTGAACAAGGCCGCGCAGGAAGGCCGCATCGACCCGCTGATCGGCCGCCAACTGGAAGTGGAACGCACGATCGAAATTCTGTGCCGCCGCCGCAAGAACAATCCGCTGTATGTGGGCGAGGCCGGTGTGGGCAAGACGGCCATTGTCGAAGGTCTTGCGCGGCTGATCGTCGAGGGTCGCGTGCCGGATGTGCTGTCCGACTGCACGATCTACGCGCTCGACATGGGCGCACTGGTGGCCGGCACGAAATATCGCGGCGACTTCGAAAAGCGCCTGAAAGCCGTGCTTGCCGAAGTGCGCAAGCAGCCGGGCGCGATTTTGTTCATCGACGAAATCCACACGATTATTGGTGCGGGCGCGGCTTCGGGCGGCGTGATGGATGCGTCGAACCTGATCAAGCCGGTGCTGACCAGCGGCGAGTTGCGCTGCATCGGGTCCACCACCTATCAGGAATATCGCGGCATCTTCGAGAAGGATCACGCGCTGGCGCGGCGCTTCCAGAAAATCGACGTGGTGGAGCCTACGGTGGCCGAGACGGTGCAGATACTGATGGGCCTGCGCTCGCGCTATGAAGAACATCATGGCGTGAAGTACACCGACGCGGCGATACAGGCGGCGGCGGAATTGTCGGCGCGTCACATCAACGACCGGCACTTGCCCGACAAGGCTATCGATGTTGTCGATGAAGCCGGCGCGCGAATGCGATTGAAGCCGCCGGGTGGTCATTCGATGGTGATCGACACCGGCGAGATCGAAGAAGTGGTCGCGCGCATCGCGCGGATTCCGGCCAAGACGGTGTCCACATCCGATCGCGAAGTGCTGCGCAATGTGGAGCGCAACCTGAAGCTTGTGATCTTCGGGCAGGACGCGGCCATCGAAGCCCTGGGCGCGGCGATCAAGATGTCGCGCTCGGGTCTGGGCGATCAGAACAAGCCGGTGGGCAGCTTCCTGTTCGCCGGTCCCACTGGCGTGGGCAAAACCGAAGTCACGCGCCAGTTGGCGCTGGCGCTGGGCGTGGAATTGCTGCGCTTTGACATGTCCGAATACATGGAGCGTCACACGGTTTCGCGCCTGATCGGTGCGCCGCCGGGCTATGTGGGCTTTGATCAGGGCGGGCTGCTCACCGAAGCGGTGTCCAAGCATCCGCATTGCGTGCTGCTGCTGGATGAAATCGAGAAGGCGCATCCGGATGTGTTCAACCTGCTGTTGCAGGTGATGGACCACGGCGCGCTGACCGACAACAACGGCCGCAAGACCGACTTCCGTCATGTGATCATCGTGATGACGACGAACGCCGGCGCGCAGGAGATGAGCCGTCCCGGCATCGGTTTTGCGCCGCCCGACAACACCAGCGACGGGATGGAGGCGATTCGCCGCCTGTTCTCGCCGGAGTTTCGCAATCGCCTCGACGCGATCATCCAGTTTGCGGCGCTCACGAAGACGACGATCGAGCGCGTGGTCGAGAAGCTGTTGGTGGAAGTGGAGACGCAGCTTGAGAAGAAGGGCGTGCATCTGCTCGTGGACGACGGCGCCCGCGCCTGGCTGGTCGAGCATGGCTACGATCCGAAAATGGGCGCGCGACCGATGGCGCGGCTGATTCAGGAACAGATCAAGCGCCCGCTGGCCGAAGAATTGCTGTTCGGCAAACTGGTGGGCGGTGGAGAGGTGCGGGTTGGCGTCACGACCGATGGCAAGACGCTGTCGGTGAGCGTGCAACCGATGGGGCAGCCCGCGCTGCCCCAGTCGGTGGAGAGTGAGTAAGCCTTACTTCGTGACGAGAATCTTCTTCACCCAGCCGCTGCCCTTGCCGGATTCGACCTGCACATAGCCATTTTCTTCCGCGCCCATGAAGATCATCTCTTCATTGCGGTCGAGCGTGGCCACGGCCTTGCCGTCGTCGGCTGCGGTGGCGAGGACTTTCACGCCGGCGATCTTCGGCGCGAGGATGTCGCCTTCGTTGAACACCGCGCCGGCCTTCGTCGTGCCGCCGGAGGCGGCTTCCTGCGCCAGCGTGCCCACGTCGCGTTGCAGGTTCGGATCGTTGCGCACCACGCGCACGACGTTGTTGTAGTTGTCGAGCAGCGAGGCGGCGATGATCTTGCCTTCGTTGGTGTTGGCGTAGCCGCCCACCGCGCCCGCCGCGCCGCCGCCGAACAGACCCAGGCCCAGACCCAGATCGGCCTTTCTCGTGCTGCCTTCGGCAGCGGCCACCTGGATGCCCGAACGCGCATCGGCCACCAGCATGCTGGTCTGCGCTTCCTTGAACTTCAGGCCGCCGACCAGTGCGCCCAGCACGCGGCCACGGCCACCGCCGATGATGCCGCCAATGGCTCCGCCGACGCCGCCGGCGTTGTTCTCGGAGAAGATCACGTTTGGCGTGAGCACGAAGTCGGCCGCCACCATCTGGCCGCCGCCGACGTTGGAGCCGCCGCGCAGTTCACCGCCGCCGGCCAGCGCGCGCTCCTGCATCAGATTGGCCATGCCCTGACCGCGCTCCACGACGATGAAGCAGTTGGACTGCTGGATCATCAGGCGAATCAGGCTCACCGGCGATTGCAGTTGAAAGCGTGCCAGCGAACTCATCACATAGTCTTGCGGTTCGACGACGGCCATTGCGCCCATCGGCTTGTCGCAGCGTTCCAGTTCGCCCGACGCGCCTTCAGCGCCCTGTGTGCCAGCCGCGCCTTGAATCTCCGAGCCTCCTGCTCCTTTTTTTGCGCCGAGAATTCCTGCGGCCTGAACGCTGGTGGTCAGCAACAGACCGGATATCACTGCCGCGATGGAAAGAAGAGTGGAAGAGCGGGAATTCATGGTGGTGTGTCACCCTGTTGTGAGTTGTGAATATTGTTGGAACATTATGGCATGCTCGACGGCGGTTTTTCGTCGATGACCCAAGGAAGCCCGATGGACGAAGCTCAAGATTATGTCAGCCAGATGATCGGTGGTTTCTGGGCCGCGCAGGTGGCCTGCGCCGCTGCAGCGTTGTCGCTGCCCGACCACCTGGCGGGCGAAGCGATGAATGCGGAGGAATTGGCCCGCGCGGCGGATGTGCATGCGCCTTCGGCGCACCGGCTGCTGCGCGCGATGGTGAGTCTGGGACTGTGTACGCAGCGCACGGACGGGCGCTTCACACTGACGCCAGCCGGCGGCTATCTGCGCGCCGACATGCCCGGCTCGGTGCGTGGCCGGGCGCTGTTCACCGGCGACATGCTGTGGAAGCAGTTCGGCGATCTGACCCATCAGGTGAAGACCGGCGAACCCACGCGGATGCTGCCCTCCGGCGCCGAAGGGTTCGAGGTGCTGAAGAACGATCCGCCCCGGCTGCATGCGTTCCAGTTGGCGATGGCCGAGAGCAGTCAGATGGCCGCGCGCGAGGCGATGAAGGCGTTTGATTTTGCGCGTTTCCAGCGCGTGATCGACGTGGGCGGCGGTTATGGCGGGCTGCTCACCGCGCTGCTGCAAGCGCACCCGCATCAAAGTGGCGTGGTGTTCGATCTGCCGTTTCTGCAGGACGGCGCGCAGCGCTATCTCACGCAGGCCGGCGTGCAGCAGCGCGCCCGTTTCGTTGGCGGCAGTTTCTTCGAGGCGGTGCCGGTGCCCGCTGATTTCGATCTGATCCTGATGAAATACATCGTGCACGATTGGGACGATGCGCCGGCGCGCGTGATTCTGCAGAAGACTCGCGAGGCGACGCCAGAGGGTGCAACGCTGGTGCTGATCGAGCAGGTGGTCCCCGATGTGATCGACGCCACCGCCGCACATCAGGCGGTGATTCGCGCTGACCTGACGATGATGGGCATGGGCGGCAAGGAGCGCACGGGGCAGGAATATCGCGCGCTGCTGGCGCAGTGCGGCTGGCGTCTTGCCGCGACTACGCGCTGCGGCCCGGCGTTTTGCGTGCTTGAAGCCCGGCCCGCGTGAGCCGGCTCAGCGGCCGCGGTAGACGATGCGGCCCTTGCTCAGATCGTAGGGCGTCATCTCCACGGTGACCTGATCGCCGGTGAGGATGCGGATGTAGTTCTTGCGCATCTTGCCGGAGATGTGCGCGGTGACGACATGGCCGTTTTTCAACTGCACGCGAAACGTCGTGTTTGGCAGAGTCTCCACGACTTCGCCTTCCATCTGTATCGCATCGTCTTTGGCCATGTGCTGCGGAATTTCCGGTGACTTTCAGGGCGCAGGATTCTGCATAAAGCGGCGCGGCAATGCAATTACCCGGAGGATTGGGCGGCAAGATGGCTCAGATATTCCCGCCGGGGCATCGCCTGACTGCCCAGGCTGCGCAAATGCGCCGACGGCAACTGGCAGTCGATCAGCGTGATGCCGCGCGCCGGGCACTGGCCCACCAGATGCGCCAGCGCGGCTTTGGAGGCGTCGTCGCGGCGCGAGAACATCGATTCTCCGCAGAAAACAGGGCCCACGCGCACACCGTACAGACCGCCGGCCAGTTCGCCGTCGCGCCAGATTTCGATGCTGTGCGCATCGCCGCGCCGGGCCAGATCGATGTACGCCGCGCGCATCTCGGGGGTGATCCAGGTGCCAAGCGCACCACTGCGGTCGGCGGCGCAGCCGTCGACCACGGCGGGAAAATCCTGATTTTCCGTAATGCGAAATTCCCCGCGCCGCAGCCGGCGCAGCAGGCTGCGCGAGGCGTGAAATTGCGCCGGCAGCAGCACTTCGCGCGGATCGGGCGACCACCACAGCACCGGCTGGCCCGGCAGGTACCACGGAAAAATGCCGCGACGGTAGGCGGCCAGCAGACGCGGCACCGACAGATCACCGCCACCGGCCAGGAGGCCCGGCGGGTCGTCGAGCGCGAGCGCAACGTCGGGGAAGTGCTCCGGCGGCGCGTCGGCGGAAATCCAGTGCAGCTTCTTCATCGGCGCCGTTTCATCCGCGCCGGAAGGGCGTGTGCGCGGCAACCTGCGCCGCATAGGCTTCGACGGCGGGGGCTTCGGCGTCGAGAAATTCGCTGATCGCTTCGCGGAAACCGGGGTTGGCGATGTGATGCGCGGACCAGGTGAGTGTGGGTCCGAAGCCCCGGCTGATCTTGTGTTCGCCCTGAGTGCCCGGCTCGAAGCGCTGCAAACCCTGCGCGATGCAGAACTCGATGCCCTGGTGATAGCAGGTTTCAAAATGCAGGCTGTGCTGGTGTTCGGCTGCGCCCCAGTAGCGGCCGTACAACGTGGTGGCTGAGGCAAAGAACACGGCGGTGGCCAGCAGTGCTTCGCCGCGCTGCGCCAGCGCCACCCACATGGCATCGGGCAGATCGTTGGCAAGCCGCGCGAAACAGGCCAGATTCAGATAAGGCTCGTGGCCGCGCAGATGAAACGTGTGCGCATGCAGCGCATGCACGCGCCGCAGTGTGGCCGCTGACAGCGTATGCGCCGGGACCATCTGAAACGTGATGCCCGCTTCGGCGCAGCGCCGCCGCTCGCGGCGTATCTTCTTGCGGTACTCGGAATTGAAGCGCGAGAGATAATCTTCGAAGTCGCGATAGCCTTCATTGAACCAGTGAAATTGCACGTCGCGCCGCAGCAGCCAGTTGCGTGCGCGGAAGTCATCACATTCGTCGGGGTCGATGAACAGCGCATGCGCGGACGACATCGCTTTGGCGGCGGTGGTCTGCTCCATCGCCCGGATCAACGCGGCGCGCAGTGCGTGCGTGTCTGCACCGGGGCGTACCAATAATCGCGGACCATTGACCGGCGAGAACGGCGATGCGCACACCAGCTTCGGGTAGTAGCGCAGATGATGCTGCGCGTAGGCGCGCGCCCAACCGAAGTCGAATACGAATTCTCCCCAGGAGTGCGTTTTGCCGTAGGCGGGGCAGGCGGCCAGCAGTTGTTCATCGTCGTTGAACAGGCCGATGTGAGCGGGAGTCCAGCCGGTTTGCGCGCTGGCGCAGCCGGTGTCTTCGACGGCAGCGAGAAATTCATGCCGCAGGAAGGGGCAGTCCGCGCCGTGCAGTGCGTTCCACTGCCGCGCGTCCACTTCGCCGATGGCGGCGAAGTGGCGTATTTGCAGGCGGTGGAGCGAATCGGTCACGAGTGCTCAGCGATGCGCGGCGGCGGTCTCCAGCGATTCCAGATAGCGATCCGCGTCGAGCGCCGCCATGCAGCCGGAGCCGGCCGATGTGATGGCCTGGCGATACACCGAATCGGCCACGTCTCCGGCGGCGAACACGCCGGGCACGCTGGTGGCGGTGGCATTGCCTTCAAGACCACCGTGTACGACGAGATAACCGCCCGCGCGCATGGCCAGTTGCCCGGCGAAGATTGCGGTGTTCGGCGAATGGCCGATGGCGATGAACGCGCCGGTCACTGGCACGACGTCGGTGCTGCCGTCTTTCGTCGAGCGCAGACGCACGCCTTGCACGCCGCTGTCGTCGCCGAGAATTTCATCCACTTCACTGTTCCAGCGGATGCTGGCCTTGCCTGCCGCCACGCGCTCCATCAAACGGTCCTGCAATATCTTCTCGCTGCGCAGCTTGTCGCGACGATGCACCAGCGTTACATGCTCGGCGATGTTGGTGAGGTAAAGAGCTTCCTCCACCGCGGTGTTGCCGCCGCCGATCACCGCCACGCGCTGCTTGCGAAAGAAGAATCCATCGCAGGTGGCGCAGGCCGATACGCCCTTGCCCTTGAAGGCTTCCTCCGAAGGCAGGCCCAGATACTTGGCCGCCGCGCCGGTAGCGATGATCAACGCATCGCAGGTGTAGCGTCCCGCGTCGCCTTCCAGCAACAGTGGACGCTGATCGAGCTTCACCGTATGAATGTGATCATTGACGATGCGTGTGTTGAAGCGTTCGGCGTGGCGTTGCATGCGTTCCATCAACGCGGGGCCTTGCAGACCCTCCACATCGCCGGGCCAGTTATCAACGTCTGTCGTCGTCATCAACTGACCGCCTTGCTCGACGCCGGTGATCAGCAGCGGCGAGCGGTTGGCGCGTGCGGCGTACACCGCCGCGCTGTAACCGGCGGGGCCGGAGCCCAGGATGACCAGCGAACTGTGAACCGTGTCCGTCATGTATACTTTTCTCCGACTATTTTCGACATACGGATATTGTGCCAAATCTGAGCCAGACGACACCCGTCAGCGGCGGCTCCCGCTTCACGCAGGCCGTGATCAAGGCGGCGCGCGAGAGCGCCGCGATCATTCTGGGCATCGTTGCATTGGTGCTGCTGGTCGCGCTGCTGAGCTTTGATCCACGCGATTCGGCGTGGAGCAGCTATCAATCTGCCGCCGGCGGTGCGGTTTCGGCTGCGTCGGCCGTGCATAACCGCATCGGTCCGCTGGGCGCGTGGATCGCCGACGTGCTGCTGTTCCTGTTTGGCCGCCCGGCCTATCTGTTTCCGCTGATGCTGGGTGTGGCGGCCTGGCAGTTGGCGCGCGGCGCGCGAGCGCAGCAGGTTCCGGTGGCCACGCGAGCCAACACCGCCGTGCGTATCGGCGGTTTCGTGCTGTTGCTGGCCGCCAGTTGCGCGCTGGCTGCGCTGCATTGGGATGCCGGCGTTTTGCGTGAATCCGCCGGCGGCGTGCTGGGCCGATTGGTGGGCGAGGGCATGGCGGTGGCGTTGAAGTCGCTGGGCGCAACGCTGCTGCTGCTGGCGATCTGGCTGGCGGGCGCGGCGCTGGCGTTTCATGTGTCGTGGCTGGTGGTGATGGATCGCGTGGGTCATGCGTTCTGGCAGGCCATAGACTATGTGCGCAATCGCGCCAGCAATCGCCGCGAGGTGGCGCAGGGTCAGGAGCGCAAGCGCGAACGCAAGGATGCGGTGCAGAAGGATCAACCCCGCACCAGCGCGCCGCGCGTTGCGCCGGTGATCGAGCAGCCTGCGCCTGCGCCGGAGAAGAGCACGCGCGTTGATAAAGAACGTCAGGTCACGCTGTTCGACAGCCCTCATTCGCAGGCATTGCCGCCGCTGAAATTGCTGGATGATCCGCCCGCGCGTGTGGTGGGCTATTCGGCTGAAGCGCTGGAAGCGATGTCGCGGCTGGTGGAAATCAAGCTGAAAGATTTTGGTGTTGAAGTGGAAGTGGTGGCGGTGCATCCGGGACCGGTGGTCACTCGCTTTGAGATGCGGCCCGCGCCGGGTGTGAAGGTGGCGCAGATCAGCAGTCTGGCGAAGGATTTGGCGCGTGCGCTGTCGGCGATTTCGGTGCGCGTGGTCGAGGTGATTCCGGGCAAGTCGGTCATGGGGCTTGAGATTCCCAACGAGAAGCGCGAGATCGTCACGCTGGGTGAGATCATCAAGTCGCGCGCCTATGAAGATGTGAACTCGCCGCTGGCGATTGCGCTGGGCAAGGACATCGCCGGTTTGCCGATCGTGGCGGACCTGGCGCGCATGCCGCATCTGCTGATTGCGGGTACCACGGGTTCGGGCAAGTCGGTGGGCATCAACGCGATGGTGCTGTCGCTGCTGTACAAGAGCACCGCCGAGCACGTGCGGCTCATCATGATCGATCCGAAGATGCTGGAATTGTCGGTGTACGAGGGCATCCCGCATCTGCTTGCGCCGGTGGTCACCGACATGAAGCAGGCGGCCAATGCGCTGCGCTGGTCGGTGGCCGAGATGGAGCGGCGCTATCAGTTGATGGCGGCGCTGGGTGTGCGCAACATCGCCGGTTTCAATCGCAAGGTGAAGGATGCGATCGACGCGGGCAAGCCGATCAAAGACCCGGTGGCGATGCAGCGTGCGTCGAATGATCCCAGGTTTGATCAGAGCACGATTGCCGATCTGACGCCGCTGCCCTACATCGTCGTGTTCATCGACGAGTTGGCCGACCTGATGATGATCGTCGGCAAGAAGGTGGAGGAATTGATCGCGCGGCTGGCGCAGAAGGCGCGTGCTTCGGGTATTCATCTGATTCTGGCCACGCAGCGTCCTTCGGTGGACGTGATCACGGGTCTGATCAAAGCGAACATTCCCACGCGCATTGCGTTTCAGGTTTCGGCGAAGGTGGATTCGCGCACGATTCTGGATCAGGGCGGCGCGGAGTCGCTGCTGGGGCATGGCGACATGCTGTATCTGCCGCCGGGCACGTCGGTGCCCACGCGCGTGCATGGCGCTTTTGTGTCCGATGATGAAGTGCATCGCGTCGTTGAATCGCTGAAGACGCAAGCGCCGCCGAATTATCTGGAAGATGTGCTCTCCGGTCCGTCCACGGCGCTGCCGGGCATCAGCGGTGAGGATGAATACGCCTCGCCGGGCGGCGAGGATGCCGAGCAGGACGCGCTGTATGACGAAGCGGTGAAGATCGTGTTGCAGGAGCGCAAGCCGTCCATTTCGTATGTGCAGCGGCGTTTGAAGATTGG